>JAFAOS010000491.1 GCA_019247515.1 Chloroflexota bacterium
GGCGGAGCTGAAGTTCCCACCCGATCCTCTGGCGGAAGACCCGCAGTACGTCCTGACGATCGTCGACTCCGAGCGCTTCGCCGAAGGCGTAGAAAAACTCTTCCCCGAGGTGGACTGGGACGAGCCCGTGTCCGTCACCATGACCGATACGTTCCCGCCCCCGAAGAAGTCCAAGAAGAAAAAGAAGTAACCACGAAGCAAGCTGGGAGATCAGGACTGCTCGGAACAAGTTTTTCATGCAGTCGCAAGCCTGCGGGTTCTCTCAACTCCCCAGGGCTACTCGCCCTGGACCCGCGCATCGTGACGGCCCGTGGCTCGGTGGCTGACGATTTTCTTCACCGGGGCGCGACGCGTCGGTGAACCGCGGCCCGGCCACCTGGGCGACGGTCGTCGCGCTGGCGCTGATCAACGTGGGACTTGCAACCGCCATCGTGGCCGCGCTGGGCACCGCCACGTTCGCGCCGATGTGGGTGGGCCTCGCCCTCGTGGTACTTGGTCTGGTCGCGGGCGTCCTGGCCATCAGCCTGTGGCGCCACTACCTCCTGGAGCTCCGCGAGCATTGAGCGTCTCGTCCATCGCCGTCAGCCACCGAGCCACGGGCCGTCACGATGCGCGGGTCCAGGGCGAGTAGCCCTGGGGAGCAAGCCCGCAGGCTTGCGACAACTAAAAAAACTTGTTCCGAGCAGTCCAGATCTCCCGAGCTTGCGACAACTAAAAAGCTTGTTCAGAGCAGTACGTACGTGTCTAGACCCGTCGCGTATCTCGTCGTCTTTGTGGCGAGCTGCTGCACGCTGATCCTGGAGCTGGTGGCGGGCCGCATCCTGGCGCCGTTCATCGGCGTCTCGCTGTACACCTGGACGAGCATCATCGGCGTCGTGCTGGCCGGCATCTCGCTCGGCAACTATCTGGGCGGCCGGTTTGCGGATCGGTGGCCGCGGCGTCGCACACTGGGCATTCTGCTGGTCGCCGGCGGTCTGGCCAGCCTGGCCATTCTGCCGCTGATCAACATCGCCACGTCCATTCCGACCGGCCAGCTGGTCGACCCCAGCGACCGCCTGGGTGGTGTGCTACCGCTGGACCGCGCGGCGCTGCTCATCTTGCGCATCGTCACGATCACGACGCTGATCTTCTTCCCGCCGAGCCTGATCCTGGGCATGGTGTCGCCAGTGGTCATCAAGCTCACGCTGCGCGACCTGGCCTACACGGGTGGCCTGGTGGGCAAGGTGTACGCGCTTTCGACGCTGGGCAGCATCGTCGGCACCTTTGCGACGGGCTTCGTCCTGGTCCAGCTGCTCGGGACGCGCATGATCGTCGTCGGCGTCGGGATCGTCCTGCTGGTCATGGCGGCGCTCTTTGGCGACCTGATCCGCGTGGGGCGAGCGGCCGTCCCGCTCGCGGCGGGCGTGCTGCTGATCGGCCTGCTCGTGCCCGCCCGTAACGTCAAGGCGTACAACTGCCTCGACGACGGAGTGAATCTGGAATGCGTGCAGCGAGCGACCGGCGACGGCTGGGACCAGGCCACCCAGAGCGGCTGTCTGCACGAGACCGCGTACTACTGCATCCGCGTGACGTCCGACCCGTCGACGTCCGACCACCAGACGGTCAAGGAGCTGATCCTCGACCACCTGGTGCACAGCTACAACTCACTCGAGGATCCGAACTACCTGCAGTATGGCTACATCAAGGTCTACGCGGAGATTGCCGACTACCTGGCGCAGCGCGTGCCGAACCAGGCACTGCGGGTCCTGTACATCGGGGGTGGCGGCTACACGCTCGCCCGCCACATCGAGGCGACCTACCCGAACGCCCGGCAGGAGATCATGGAGATCGATCCTGGCGTGACGCAGACCGTGTACGAGCAGCTGGGCGTGAACCCGTCGACGACCAACGTCACCACGTACAACGTCGACGGCCGACTCATGGCCAGTCAGCTCGTCCAGGACAACGCCAATCAGTACGACCTGATCATTGGCGACGCCTTCAACGACCTGTCGATTCCCTATCACCTGACGACGCGCGAGTTCGACCAGGAGCTCCAGCGGCTGTTGAAGCCCGATGGGTTTTATCTGGCGCTGGTGATCGACAAGATGGTCGGCGGCAAGTTCATACCCGCGTACACGGATACCGTGCTGCAGGTGTGGCCGGCGGTCCAGGTGCTGGCCGACGGCGACACGTGGTCGAGTCCGGCGCCGAGCACCTACGTGGTGGCGGCGGGCGACGTCGCCGTGGACCCCTCGCGGCTCGCCAACGTCCGCGGCCAGGGCGTGGACGGCTCGATCGCGACGCGCATCATGCCCGGCGATCAGATGCGCAACTGGCTGGACAACGCGCACGCGCCCGTCCTGACCGACGACTACGCCCCCGTCGACAACCTGATCGCCCCGATTTTCGCCGAGCGCGGCTTCTGAGCCGTCGCGTGCAGGCGGGCGGCGCCGCGCGTTTTGTCCCCGGCGAGATGGCCCTCGTCCTCGATCCGACGGGCAAGCGGTACCTGATCTGTCTCGCGGACCAGGACACGCTGCACCATCACCTGGGCACCGTCCAGCACGCGGACATCATCGGCCAGCTCGACGGAGCGCGCGTCCGATCGAGCCAGGGCCGCGTCTTCACCGTGGTCAGGCCGCGCCTGATCGACGCCATCCTGGAGATGCCGCGCAAGAGCGGCATCGTCTATCCCAAAGACGCCGCTCACCTGCTGGCCTGGGCGGACGTCGCCCCTGGCCAGCGCGTCCTGGAGTCGGGCGTCGGTTCCGGCGCGCTTACGCTCGCCCTGCTGAGGGCGGTCGGCGAGCGCGGCCAGGTCATCGGTTACGAGGTCCGCTCAGATTTTCTGGAGCTCGCCTTGAGCAACGTCCACGCCCAAGCGAACCCGCGGCCGACGAACCTCTTGCTCCGCGAACACGACATCTACACCGGCATCCCCGACCAGGATTTCGACCGCGTCGTGCTCGACCTGCCCGAGCCCTGGCGGGTTGTGCCTCACGTGCGGGCAGCGCTGAAGCCGGGTGGCTGGCTGGCCGCCTACACGCCGTCGATCGTCCAGGCCGGTCACTTGGTCGAAACGGTGCGCGCAACGGGTCGTTTTGTGCAGATCGAAACGAACGAGGTCCTGCTACGCGGCTGGCACATTCAGGGTCAGGCGGTGCGTCCCGAGCACGAGATGGTCGGCCACACGGGCTTCGTAAACGTGGCCCGCCTGGTCGGCGAGTTGTAAGGTGCGGGCTGCCCTGTGGGTGACCATCGCCAGTAACCTGGCGGTCGCGCCCCCGCCGCGTGATAGAATCCGCGACACGCCGGGCGCCGCTGTGTCCGATGTCGCACGTCCCGGACGCAGTGAAAGGATGCCCGCCGTGGCCCAGTCCAGGAGCACACAATCCAATAGGGCTCGTACTGGGTCCGATCGCCAGCAGGCGCGCCGCGGGACGGCGGTCGGCGCTGGCAGTGGCGGCCGCGCACGCGGTTCGGCAACGACGACGAGCGCCCCAGCCTCGCGGCCGATGCCGCTGGCGGGCGCCGGTGGGCGCCGCGGGCGGGGCAATCCGCTCGACTTTGTCCGCGATGTGCGCTCCGAGCTTCGAAAGGTCGCCTGGCCGAGTCAACGCGAGACGATCAATCTGACCGCCGTGGTCCTGGCATTTTCCATTGCGGTTGGCTTGTTCCTTGGCGGAATTGACTTCGTGTTCCAGGAACTGTTTCGGTGGTTGCTCGGGCTGCAAGGCGGCGGAGGTCTCTAGGAGCACCAGTGGTCGATCAAATGAGCGTGACCGACAGCAGCAACGGCGCTGCCGGTGAAGAACACAAGTGGTATGTCATCCACACGTATTCGGGCTACGAGAACAAGGTGAAGACCAATCTCGAGCACCGCATCGAGTCGATGGGCGTCCAGGACAAGATTTTCCAGGTCGTCATCCCGACCGAGGAAGAGATCGAGATCAAGGATGGCCAGCGGCGGACCGTTCAGAAGAAGGTCTACCCGGGCTATGTCATGGTCGAAATGGCCATGGACGACGACGCCTGGTACGTCGTACGCAACACGCCCGGGGTCACGGGCTTCGTCGGCACCACCACGCGGCCGTCCCCGCTGCAGGACGACGAGGTCAAGAAGATCCTCAAGAAGATCGGCCAGGAGCCGCCCAAGGTCAAAGTCAGCTTCACCAAGGGCGAGCGCGTCAAAGTGGTCGACGGCCCGTTCACCGACTTCATCGGCGTGGTCGACGACATCAACCCCGAAAAGGGCAAAGTCCGCGTGCTGGTGTCGTTCTTCGGTCGTGAAACTCCGGTCGAGCTCGACTTCCTGCAGGTCCAGCGGATCGTTTAGTGGCCAAAAAGGTCCGAGCCGTGCTCACCCTCCAGTTGCCCGCGGGTAAGGCGACGCCTGCCCCGCCCGTCGGCCCGGCGCTGGGCCAGCACGGCATCAATATGATGGCGTTCCTCAAGGAGTACAACGAGCGCACCGCCGGGCAGTCGGGGATGATCATTCCGGCCCTGATCACGATCTTTGAGGATCGTTCGTTCGGCTTCGTCACCAAGACGCCGCCCGCGGCCGACCTGATCAAGAAGGCAGCCAACATCGAAAAGGGCAGCGGCAACGCGGGGCGGGTTACGGCCGGGACGATTCAGCGGGCCAAAGTCCGCGAGATCGCCGAGATCAAGATGAAGGATTTGAACGCCAACGACATCGAAGCCGCGATGCGCATGATCGAAGGCGCGGCGCGGAGCATGGGCGTGGCGGTGCAGGAATAACGATGCCGAAACGCGGAAAAAACTATCGGGCCGCCGCCGAAAAGATCGACTCGAGCAAGCAGTACACGCCTGACGATGGCGTCAAGCTGCTCAAAGAGACGTCGTTCACGAAGTTCGACAGCTCCGTGGAGCTCCACATCCGCACGGGTCTGGACCCCAAGCACGCCGACCAGCAGGTGCGCGGCTCCGCCGTCCTGCCTGCCGGCACCGGTCGCACCCAGCGCGTCGTGGCCTTTGCCCAGGGCGATAAGGCGCGGGAAGCGGAGGCGGCTGGCGCGGACGTGGTTGGCGCCGAAGAGCTGGTCATCCGCATCCAGGGCGGCTGGACGGATTTCGACGTCGCCGTTGCCACTCCAGACATGATGGGCATGGTCGGTCGGCTGGGTCGGGTGCTCGGCCCGCGCGGGCTGATGCCGAACCCGCGCTCGGGGACGGTCACGCCGGACATCGGCCGCGCGATCCGCGAGATCAAGGGTGGCCGCGTCGAGTTCCGCGTCGATCGCACGGGCGTGATCCACGCGCCCGTGGGTAAGGTCAGCTTCGACGAGGAGAAGATCGTGCAGAACATCGGCGCGCTGGTAGATGCCGTGGTGCGCGCCAAGCCGACGGGCGCCAAGGGCACGTACCTGAAGACGTTCAACATCGCCTCGACGATGGGCCCGTCGATCGAGTTGGACCAGGCCGAGACGTTGGCGCTGGCCAGCAGCGAAGCGTAAACTTCAGCCAACTTCATAGCCGAAGACCGCCGGTGCCCGCGAGGGCGTAACGACCAGACGTCAACCTGCCGAGGCGACTCCCGTCCAGCGCACGCGTGCGCGAATGACCTCCGTCCCCTCGACCGACGGAGGTCTTTTATTGCCAATCGCGTCAGCCCCCAATCAAAAAATACTCCCCCTCCCTCTCTGAGATAGAGAGGGAGGGGGCTGGGGGTAGGTGAGTCGACCCCGAAAGGATCAAGCCTATGGCCAAAAGCCGCGTACGAGCCAGAGCCGAAAAGGACGAAGAAGTCGATTCTCTGGTCGAAAAGCTCGTCGGCGCCGAGATCGCCGTGCTGACCGAGTACCGTGGTCTGAGCGTCAGCGACCTGCAGGACCTGCGCGGCCGCCTGCGGCCCATCGGGGTCGAATACGTCGTCGCCAAGAACACCATGGCGCGCTTCGCCGCGGAGCGCACCGGGCGCGTCGGTATCGTCGCGGACCTGGTCGGTCCGACCGCGTTCGCGTTCGGCAGCGACCCGGTGGCGACGGCCAAAGCGCTGCAGGACTTCACGCGCGTCAATCGCGCGTTCCTGCTCAAGTCCGCGTTGCTGGGCGACCGACGTCTGGACACCAGGGAAGTCGAGCAACTGGCGGCGCTGCCGTCGCCCGAGCAGTTGCGCGGGCGGGTCTTCGGCATGATCGTGAGCCCGCTGCAGAGCACAGTGAGCGTCTTGTCCGCGCCACTGGCAGGCCTGGCACGCCTGCTGGCGGCGCGCCGTGAACAGATTGAAGAGGGTGGCGGCGAGGCCGCCTCAGGAGAGGTAAACATGGCAACTGTTGATGAGCTGGTTCAAAACCTGGGTGAGCTGAAGGTCCTGGATCTGGCCAACCTGGTCAAGCGACTGGAGGAAGAGTGGGGCGTGTCCGCCGCGGCAGTGGCGGCGCCGGTCGCGGCTGGCGGCGGCGCCAGCGACGGCGCGGTCGCAGCGGCGCCCGTCGAGGCGCAGACCGAGTTCGACGTGGTGCTGAAAGATTTCGGCGCCAAGAAGATCGAGGTCATCAAGGTCGTGCGCGAACTGACGAACCTGGGCCTCAAGGAAGCCAAGGACCTGGTGGAAGCCGCCCCCAAGTCGGTCCTGGAAGGTGTGGCCAAAGACGCCGCCGACGCCGCCGCGGGCAAACTCCGCGACGCGGGAGCGACCGTAGACGTAACGTAAAGGTTTACCCAGGAGGGTCCCCTTGCCCAGAGTGTCTGTTGACCTTCGAACAGTTTCATCTCCGGGTCATCATCCATGGACCCTCTGGGGATAGCGGGTCTCGCCACCTGGGTCCCCAGGGGGAGAACCCATCTCGCCACCTGGGTCCCCTCTGGGGAGAACCCGTCTCCACCTGGGTCCCCTCTGGGGAGAACCCGTCTCTCCACCTGGGTCCCTCTGGGGAGAACCCATCTCGCCACCTGGGTCCCCTCTGGGGAGAACCCGTCTCTCCACCTGGGTCCCCAGGGGGAGAACCCGTCTCTCCACCTGGGTCCCCTCTGGGGAAATTTACTTCTCGCCCCGCCGCCCGAAGTTGCCGAACAGGCTCCCCGTGAGCATCGAGCGCGTCGTCGGCAGGGGGTTCTCGCCTTCGGCGGTCGCCTGACCCTGGGCTCGACCTGACAGCCAATCCTGGTGCAGCGAGCGGGCTTGCTCGAAGGCGGCCTTGAGCTCGACGCCTTCACTGGCGATAAGCTCGCGCAACGACAACAGCTCGTTCATGTACAGGTCCAGCCGCCGCACCACGTTGTCGCGATTTGTGCGCATGATGTCGAAGAACATCTGCGGATCGCTGTCGGTCAGATGCGTGGTGTACGCAAAGCCGCCGGCGGCCAGCGAGGCGGTCTCGCGCCAGCTGCGCTCGTTGCCCAGGTGCCGGATCAAGCCCACCGACATCAGGTACGGCAGGTGGCTCACCGAGGCCACCAGGCCGTCGTGCTCCGACGGGTCCAGGAAATACGGTGAAGCGCCGAGCGACTCGACCAGCGCCACCGCCTCGTCGATCGCGTCGCGCTGGGCGGTGGGCAGCGGCGCCAGGCACCACACCGCGCCTTGAAAGAGCCTGGCGTCCGCCGCGTCGGGGCCAGTTTCCGTCTTGCCCGCCATCGGGTGTCCGCCGACAAATCGGACTCCTTGCGGCAGCACGTCGGCCGCCCAGCGCAGCACCTCCGCCTTGGTGCTGCCCGTGTCCATGACCAGCGCCTGCGTGGGTAGCACCTCGGAGATCTCCTCGAACAGCGCTTTCATGGCGCCCACGGGCGTCGAGACGATCACCAGCTCGGCGTTCTCGAGCGCGTCGCGCAGCGAGCCGCGGCGGTCGATGGCCTTGACGCCCTGGGCGCGCCGCAGGCTGTCCCCCGCCGCGTCGTAGCCAATGATCTGCGTCTGCGGCCGACTGGCTTTCAGCGCCAGGCCGACGGACGCCCCAATGAGCCCGGTGCCCAGGATCGCCACGCGGTTATAGGCCACGGACCAGCACCCCCAGAAAGCGGTAAATGATGTTCGCGCCGCCCTGTAGAAATGCGTCCAGGTAGACCTGCGTCGCGGGCAGGAACAGCACGAGGAGCAAGATGAACGGCCCGTATCTCAGCAGCGGGTACAGGCCCATCTTGAGCGGTCGCGGCGAGAGGCCGTACAGCACGCCGAACCCGTCCAGCGGCGGCACGGGCAGCAGGTTGAAGACGGCCAGAAAGACGTTGATCTGGATCAGTTGGGCGACGAACGAGCGGACGTTCGGATCGGTCGGCACGGCGACGGCGGCGACGACCAGGGTCACGACGGTGGCCGCGAGGATGTTCGAGACAGGTCCGGCGAGTGAGGACAGCGCCCAACCGAGGTTCGGGTTTCGCATTTCGCCTGGATTGATCGGCATCGGCCGCCCCCAACCGATTGGGGCGCGGATCAGGATCATAATGGTCCCGATCGGATCGAGGTGCTTCAGCGGGTTCAGAGTCAGGCGCCCGGCGCGTCGGGGCGTGCCGTCACCGAACCAGGTGGCAATCAGGCCGTGGCTGAACTCGTGGACGGTAATGGCCGCGAACAGGGCCACGAGTCTGGGTCCGACTTCCTGCAGGTAGCCAGTCAGCCCACCCGCGCCGCCCAGGATGCCCGCCTGGTACAGGAACAGGAGAGCCAGCACGCCCAGCCCCACGTACTGGAGGGGTGTGATCTGGTTCTGCCGCCGCCGGGGCGCCCCAGGCGGCGGCGGAGTCCCCGAACCATCGATCGCCGTCTGCGCGCACACGCTAGGCCAGATGATAGGGTGTCGCCCGTATACTTCGTACCCAATGTCGAGCCGAAAACGGGTTGGCGTCGTCGGCGTCTCGGGCTACGGTGGCGGCGAAATCCTCCGTCTCTGCGCGCTCCATCCGTGCGTTCAGGTCGTCTACGCGGCGGGCGAAACCAGCGCCGGCCAGCGCCTGGGCAGTCGTTTTCCTGGGCTGGGTGGCGCCCTGGCCGACCTGACCATCCAGGCATTCGATCCGCGCAATCTGCCCGAACTCGACCTGCTGTTTCTGTCGTTGCCGACCGGCGAGTCGCAGAAAGCCGTCGCGGAGCTGCCGCGAGACGTGAAGGTCGTCGACGTGGGCGGTGACCATCGCTTCGTCGACGGCTGGACCTACGGGCTCACCGAGGTCACCGGACCGGCCGCCATTGCCGACTCGCGTCGGGTGGCCGACCCTGGCTGCTTTCCCGTGGCCGCGCTACTGGCGCTCGCGCCGCTGGTGTCCAAGGGTCTGGTCGAGCCGCGCGGCATCATCGTCGACGCCAAAACCGGCATCAGCGGCGCGGGCCGCGGGGGTGGTTCGACGTTCGGTTACGCCGAGGTCAACGAAGACGTTTCGGCCTACAACCTCTTCAAGCATGCCCACACGCCCGAGATGCGTGAGGCCGTCTCGCGAATGTCGGGCGGGCAGCCCGCCTCGGTAGTCTTTTCTCCGCACCTGGTGCCGATGACCCGCGGCATCCTGGCCACCTGCTACGCGCGCGGCACGCTCGGCGCCGACCAGGCGGTCAAGGCCGCTCGGGAGTTCTACGCCGAAGCCGCCTTCGTGCGCGTCGCCGAGCAGCCGCCGCACTCGAAGTGGGCGCAGGGCACCAACCTCGCCTTCGTCTCCTACGCGGCTGATCCGGATGCTCAAACGGTCATCGCCCTTGGTGCCGTCGACAACCTTGGCAAGGGCGCCGCTGGCCAGGCCGTGCAAAACATGAATCTCATGCTCGGGCTGGCTGAACAGACCGGCCTGGAACTGGTGCCGATGCTGCCATGACCGCGACTGCCTCAGAAACCTTCACCTTGCTGCCTGACGGATCGTCGACTTCGGCACTCGGCTTCAGGGCCGGCGCGCTCGCGGCGGGCATCAAGCCCTCCGGCCGCCCCGACCTGGGCATCTGGGCTTCTGACGTGCCGTGCGTGGCGGCCGGCACGTTCACGCAGAATGCCTTCGCGGCTGGGCCGGTCCTGGTCAGTCGCGAGCGGCTCAACGCCGCGCCGCGCGCCCAGGCGGTCGTCTTCAACGCGGGCAATGCCAACGCCTGCAACACCACACGTGGCATTGCGGACGCGCGAGAGATGGCCGAGCTCGCCGCCAGGAAGCTTGGCATCAGCGCCGACCTGGTACTGGTCGCCTCGACAGGGATTATCGGTGTGCCGATGCCCATGGACCGCGTGCGTGACGGCATGCCGCGACTCGAGCTCCGGCCCGACGGCGGACACGCCGCGGCGCAGGCGATCATGACTACCGACACCCGCCAGAAGGAGTGCGCCGTCAGCCTCGACGTCGACGGTCACGAGGTGCACATCGGGGCGATGACCAAGGGCGTCGGCATGATCTATCCGAACATGGCGACGATGCTGGCATTCGTCGGCACCGACGCCACGCTCGATCCGGCGTTTGCCAGGACGGCCTTGAAGCGCGTCGTGGATCGCACCTTCAACATGATCACGGTCGACGGCGACACCAGCACCAACGACTCGTGCTTTCTGCTCGCCAACGGGCTGTCCGGGGCGCCAACGCTGACCGACAACAGCCGGGGCGCCGAGCGCTTCGTCGCGGCGCTAGAAGTGGTGTGCACCGATCTTGCGCGGAAGATGGCGGCCGACGGCGAGGGCGCGGGCAAGCTCCTGCAAGTTGACGTGACCGGCGCCACCAGCGACTCAGACGCGCGCAAGGTCGCCCGCGCGGTGGTCGGCTCGAGCTTGCTGAAGGCCGCGCTGCACGGCGAGGACCCCAACTGGGGCCGGGTGTTCATGGCCGTCGGCAACTCCGGCGCGCAGGTCGATCCGAATCGTGCCGCGTTGTGGATTGGCACGCTGCAGATCGCGCGCGACGGAGTGACCACCGGCGCCGCCGCGGACGCTGCTCGCGCGCAGATGCATGGTGACGAGGTCGCCATGCGTGTCGACCTCGGTCTGGGCAGCGGCGCCGCGCGCGCGTGGGGCTGCGATCTGACCGAGGCCTACGTGGTCGAAAACAGTGCTTATTCCACCTGAGGTACGCGCGGCCGACGACAAGACCTCGGTCCTGCTCGAAGCGCTGCCCTACATCTGCGAGTACGTCCGCAAGACGATCGCGGTCAAAGTCGGCGGATCGGTAGGCGAAGAGGGCACCGTGCTGGACGACGTGGTGTGGCTCAAGCGTCTGGGGATCAATCCCGTGCTCGTTCACGGTGGCGGGCCGCAGATCTCACAGCGCCTGGACCGACTCGGCGTCGAGACGCGCTTTGTCGAAGGTCGTCGCTTTACCGACCAGCAGACGCTCGAGGTCGTGCACGAGGTGCTCATGCGCATCAATGGCGAGTTCGTCTCGTACCTGAATGCGCATGGCGTGTCAGCCTGGGGCTGCAACGGCCTCGACGGTCAGATGGTGCACGCCCGGTACCGCGATGAGCGCCTGGGCTTCGTCGGCGAGGTCGAGGCCGTCAACTTGCGCCCGATCACCTCGCTGGTCGAGCAAGGCTACGTAGTGGTGATCGCGCCGCTGGCCGCGGGACCGGGGTCGCAACCGTTGAACGTCAACGCCGACACCGTCGCAGGTGAGGTCGCGCGCGCCATTCGGGCCCAAAAGCTGGTGCTGTTCACCGACGTCCAGGGTGTCCTCGATGCGCAAGGGCAGGTGCTGCCGGAATTGAGTCGCGCGCAGGTCGAGGGCATGCTCGAGGACGGCACGATTCGGGGTGGCATGATCCCGAAGATTCAGGCCTGCCTGCGCGCGCTGGACACCGTGCCGCGCGTGCATGTCCTCGACGGGCGCGTGCCGCACGCGCTCATCCGTGAGCTTTTCACCCGCGAGGGTGTCGGTACCATGCTGACCAGCCAATTGCCTGAAGAAGAAGGAGTACTCGCGTCATGACAACCACCTCTGTCCGCCCTGGAGCGCGGTCCAGCGCCGATTGGATCACCATCGAGCAAGCGACGTTCATGCCGAACCGTCGTCCGCCGATGGTCATCGAGCGCGGCCAGGGCAGCCGGGTGTGGGACGTCGAAGGCCGCGAGTACCTGGACATGATCGCCGGGATCGCCGTGGTCTCGCTCGGTCACAGCAGCCCGGTCGTCCAGCGCGCGCTCGCCGAACAATCGGCCAGGCTGATCCACATCTCGAACCTGTGGTACAGCATCCCCCAGCTCGAGCTGGCCCAGCTGTTGATGGACCATTCGCCTTTCGACAAGGTGTTCTTCTGCAACAGCGGCGCCGAGGCCAACGAGGCCGCGCTGAAGCTGGCCCGCAAGTGGGGCAAGCGCAACCGCGACGGCGCCTACGCGCTCATCACCGCCGAGCACGCTTTCCACGGCCGCACGCTCGCCACGGTGACCGCCACCGGCAAAGAGGCGTACACGCGTAGCTTCACGCCGCTGCCCGAAGGCTTCGTCCAGATCCCCTTCAACGACATGGACGCCCTCGAACGGGCGGTCGACGCGACCACGGCCGGCGTGTTCCTCGAGCCGATCCAGGGCGAGGCCGGCGTGCACGTGGCCACCCAGAGCTATTTGCGGGATGTGCAGGACTTCTGCCGCGACAAGGGGCTGTTGTTCGTTCTCGACGAGGTGCAGACGGGCGTCGGTCGACTCGGCACGCTGTGGGGCTTCGAGCGCTGGGGTGTCGAGCCAGACATCATGACGCTGGCCAAAGGCCTGGGTGGGGGCGTGCCGATCGGCGCCGTGCTGGCCAAAGACCCGGCCGCGGTATTCGAGCCAGGCGACCACGGCTCGACGTTCGGCGGCAATCCGCTCATGTGCGCGGTGGCCCATGCGGTTGTGACGTACATTCTCGAAAACGACGTGCTGGGCAACGTGAACCGCGTGGGCGCGGTGCTCAAGCAGGGGCTGGAGGCGCTGGTGGGCACCGCGCCGCTGGTCGAATCGGTCCGCGGCGAAGGCCTGCTGCTGGCGATCGAGCTTCGCGAGGAGAAGGCTCCCGACGTGGCGCGCCTGGGCATCGAAGAGGGCGTGTTGCTGAACGCCACCGGCCCAACCACGATCCGCATGGCCCCGCCGCTCACGCTGTCCGCGGCCGAAGCCGAAGAAGCCATCGACAAATTCCAGCGCGCGATCGCTAAGGTTTAGCGCTCACCAGGCGGACGACGCGGTCGTAGCCGCCAGCGTCGTGGCAGACGCTGACTTCGGCTGATGGGTACAGGTGGCGGGCGAGGGTGGCAATGGGTGTGGCCTGCTCGTCCTCGTCCAGCTCCACGGCCAACTCCCCGCCTGGAGCCAGTAGCTCGCGCGCCTCATGGAGAAGCCGCTCGATGAGCTCGGTGCCGCGCTGGCCGCCGAAGATGGCGACGTGCGGCTCGTAGTGGCGCACGTCGACGGGTAACCGCCGCGAACTGGGCACATATGGCAGGTTGGCCAGCACCACGTGCAGCGGGCCCTTCAGCCCGCGCAGCAGGTCTGCCTGGACGACTCGGAAGTTGACCGTGTACAGCGCGGCGTTCTCACGCGCCAGCGGCAGCGCCGCGAACGACACGTCCGTCCCGATCACCTGGACGCCGCACTCGGCCGCCACCGAGACGCCAATCGCGCCGCAGCCCGTCCCTACATCCACCACCCGTGGCTCCACTCCATTTGCCCGCCAACGCGCCACTGCCCCGACGCCCAATTCCACGAGCAGCTCAGTCTCTGGCCGCGGGATCAGCGCCCGCGCATCGGTATGAAACATGCGCCCGTAAAACTCCCGCTCGCCGAGCAGATAGGCGATCGGTTCAGACGCTTCGCGCCGCGCCACCAGGTCCCAGAACCTCGCTTCTGCCTCGCCCGGCACACCCCGCTCCGGATGCGCCAGCACCTCAACGCGAGGCGCCCCCAGCACGAGGCCCAGCAACAGCTCCGCCTCCAGCCGCCCGCTCGCCGACCCCGCCAGCCTCAGCCGCCGCGCCCCCTCCACCAGCAGCCGCTGCGCTCCCTGTCCCCCTCCACCGCCCTCTCCCTCTCCCTCTCCCTCTGGGAGAGGCTTTATCAAGGGGTGAGGGCTGCGTACGAGCGCCACCTTAGCTATCCCTCACCCGCGCTGCGCGCTTGATAAAACTCTCCCAGAGGGAGAGGTGGTCAATCCGCATCTCGGGAAGTTGCTCAGACAGATGCTTCTTCGTTTGCGACTGCGTCGGCTTCCGCCAGGGCGTCGATCAGCGGGTCCAGCTGGCCTTCGAGCACGCGATCGAGGTTATAGAGCGTCAGCCCGATGCGATGATCGGTCACTCGGTTCTCGCGGAAGTTGTACGTGCGGATTTTCGAGCCGCGCTCACCGGAGCCGACCTGCGACCGCCGCGCGGAACCTACCTCTTCTTGCTGCCGCCGCAGCTCCATTTCGAACAGCCTCGATCGCAGCACGTCCATGGCGCGCGCCTTGTTCTTCAGCTGGGAACGCTCGTCCTGACACGTCACCACCAGGCCCGTCGGTAGATGCGTCAGCCGTACCGCCGAATCCGTAGTGTTCACCCCCTGGCCACCGTGTCCGCCCGAGCGATAGACGTCCACGCGCAGGTCGTCGTCGCGAATCTGCACGTCGACTTCCTCGGCCTTCGGCAGTACGCTGACCGTCGCCGCCGACGTGTGGATGCGCCCCTGCGCCTCGGTCTCGGGCACCCGCTGAACGCGATGCCCGCCGCCTTCGTACTTCAGTCGCGAGTAGGCGCCGCGCCCGTGCAGCTCGAAGATGACCTCCTTGACACCCCCCAGGTCGGTTTCACTGGTGTTGAGCACCTCGACCTTCCAGCTCTTGACCTCGGCGTACTTCATGTACATCCGCATCAGGTCCGCCGCCCACAGGTTGGCTTCCTGACCGCCTTCCGCGCCGCGGATTTCCAGGATGACGTCGCGCACGTCGTTGGGATCGCGCGGACGCAGGAACTCGTGCAGGCTGTCGACCACTTCCGTGATGCGCGGCTCGACCTCCGCCACCTCCTCGCGCGCCAGGGCTTGCATGTCCTCGTCCGCTCCGTCGCGGAGCAGCTCTTCGGCCTCGTCGAGACGCGCCACCAGCTCCGTGTACTGGCCAAAGCGATCGGCGATGTCCGCCAGCTCGGCGTGCTCGCGGCTGAGCTCGGCGGCGCGACGCGCGTCCTCGAACGTGGTCGGGTCCGACAGCTCGCGCGCCAGCTCGTCGGAACGCGCGCGCGCATCCTCGAGCCGCTTCAGCGCGGTGTCACTGAGTCGCTGCATCCGCTTGCCTCAGCACCGAAACGAGATCGTGGCGACTCACGCGCCGCTGGTCGCCGCCCGACTGCAAGTCCTTCAGGGTGACGGTCCCGCTCGCCAGCTCGTCCTCGCCAAGGATCAACGCGAAGCGGGCCCGCGCGCGATCAGCGGCGCTCAGCTGCTTGCCAAGCTTGCGGTCGCCAAACGAGAGGTCGGCCGAAATGCCCTGGGCGCGCAGCTCCTCGGCCAGACGAAATGCCGCCAGTTTGCCGCCTTCAGCCTGGTACACCACGAACACGTCCGGCGCCGTTGGCGATGGCATGTCGACCTGCTGGTCCTTGATCTCGAGGATGATCCGCTCGACGCCGCTGGCGAAGCCGACGCCTGGTGTCGGTCGACCCCCGAGCTGCTCCGCCAGCCCGTCGTAGCGGCCGCCGCCGCCGAGCGTGCTCTGCGCGCCCACCACCGGCGGCCACACTTCCCAGACTGAGCGCGTGTAGTAGTCCAGACCGCGCACCAGTCGTGAGTTGATCTCGAACGGGATACCGGCGGCCTCCACGTAGCTGAGCCACGTCTCGAAGTGCGCGCGGCACGCGTCGCACAGGTGGTCGGCGCTTCTGGGCGCGCCTTCGAGCACCGCCTGGCACTGTGGGCGCTTCTCGTCGAGGAGGCGCAGGGGATTCGTCTCGAGCCGGCGTTGACACTCCTCGCACAGGCCGTCCAGGTGCTGTCTGAAGTAGTCGGCGAGCAGGGCGATATACGCCGGCCGACAGTTGTGGTCGCCAATGCTGTTGACCTGCAGGCTTAGATCGCGCAGACCGAGCTCCGCGTACAGCCGCCAGTGCAAGGCGACCAGCTCCGCGTCGACAGACGGGTCGGCTTCGCCGATGGCTTCGAAGTCGATCTGGTGAAACTCGCGGAAGCGGCCCTTCTGGGGCTTGTCGTAGCGGAAGGTGTTCAGCAGCATGAACAGCTTGACGGGCTGGGGTCGGCTGGCCATGCCGCGCTGCAGGTAGGCGCGCACGATCCCCGCGGTGGCCTCGGGTCGCAGGGTCATGCTGTCGCCGCCCTTGTCGAGAAAGGTGTACATCTCCTTCTCGACGATGTCAGTCGTCGCGCCCACGCCACGCGCGAAGACGCCGGTCTCTTCAAATGTCGGTGTCTGGATCTCGCCGTAATTCGCCAGACGCGCCTGTCGCCGCATCTGTTTTTCGACCTGCCTCCAGTACGGCTCGTCTTCGGGGAGGATGTCCTGGGTTCCGCGCGGGGCCTGATACACGACCCTCGAATGATAGGCGAGCCGCCACGAAAAACCCGCCGACCGAGCGCATGCTCGCCGTAAGATCGTCACCGATGAGGCACTCGCCAGCTGGCATGCGGGTTGCGCCCGCACCTCGGGACGTGCATGGCGATCGCTGACCGACACATCGTGGCGAGTGGACCGCGCACCCGCGTGCGGCCATTCACGCGGTCCGACGTCGACGCCTGGCAGGCGTGGCCCGACTATGAGGAGCAGTTGCTGGTCGGAACCAGTCCACGCCGCATGTCACCCGACCAGCGTTCGCGCTGGTTCGACGACATCACCCAGCGTCAACGCCAGATCCCGTTCGCGGTCGACGGCGAATCGACCAGCATGATCGGGCGCATCTTCCTGCGCCACGTGCGCCACGACGAGCGCTCGGCGGTGCTTGGCATCGACATGCACCCGGCCTTTGTCGGCCACGGGTACGGGACGGAGTGCCTGGGTGCGTTCCTGCACCACTTCTTCGGCGAGATGGGTTTCGAGCGGATGCTGCTGAGCGTGGCCGCCCACAACGTGCGCGCCAGGCGCTGCTACGAGTCGCTGGGCTTCGTCAGCGTCGGCTCACACTGGGACGCCCACATCGGCCCCGACGTCACGAGCAGGGCCGAGTTCGCCAGCGTCCGCCACCTCTTCCGCCGTGGCCCGCTGGGATTGGAAAGCCTCTTCTACGACATGCGGCTGGATAAAAGAGACTGGCAAGAACTTGCACTCCCTCTCCCCCTGGGAGAGCGCAGCCGCTGAGGGCCACTCCCTCTCCCCCTGGGAGAGAGTGGGGGTGAGGGCGGAGGTCAGCGAGGCATACCCGCAATAGCTTGCTGGAGGAAGCTGATGACCAGGAACGCGGCGATGGGCGACAGGTCGAACATGCCGATCCTGGGGATCACTTTGCGGAAGGGGGCGAGGATCGGCTCGGTGACGTCCCACACCAGGCGGATGATCGGATTCGAGGGGTCGACCGGGAACCAGGACAGGATGACGCGCACCAGGATGGCCAACCAGAGCACCTGGAGCAGGATGCCCAGGAATGTGAGCAGATACGGCATGCGATGTGTTTAGAACCTCGTGCGCCGCGGGCCAAATAGAGCGGTGCCAACGCGCACTTCCGTGGCGCCTTCGAGAATAGCTTCACGGAAGTCTTCGCTCATGCCCATCGACAGCACGCCGAAGTGTACCGCCGGAAACGTTTTTGACACGTTTTCTTTCAGCGTGCGCACCTGGGCAAACGCCTCGCGGGCGGAGACTTCCAGCGGCGCCACGCTCATCAGGCCTTCGAGTCGCAGCGAGGCCACCTCGAGCACCTGGCCAACCAGGTCCAGTAGCTGAGCGGGCCGAACGCCTGGCCGAGCGGGATCGTCGCCGACGTAGACCTCGATCAGCACGGGCAAGGTCGCATCCGCGGGAAGTCGTCGACCGAGCGCCTGGGCGACCTTCAGGTTGTCGACGGAGTCGACCCTGTCAAAGAGGGACACGGCCGCGCCGGCCTTGTTCGACTGCAGGTGCCCGACCATGTGGCGCACCGGTCGGGCATCGCCCGCCAGCAAAGGTTCCAGGCGCGCGAACTTGTCAAGCGCCTCCTGGACGCGGTTTTCGCCGATGTGACCGAGCCCGGCCTGCACCAGCGCGGCCACCGATTCCGCCGGCTGCGTTTTCGAGACACCCACCAGCGTGATCTCCGAGGGTTGGCGGCCCGCCTCAACCGCGGCCTCGGCAATCTCGTCCTGAACCCGCTTCAGGTTTGCGGCCAGATCAACGTCAAGACGATTCAGCACGCGAGTCGAATCAGCGCCGCGAATCGGCCAGCGGGCTGCCCCCCGTTCGCCCGGTGCGAGAAGAACCGCTCCGACTGGCATTGCGTGCACACGCCAGCAACCTCGATGTGCTCTGACGGCACACCGGCCTCGATCAGGGCCTGGCGATTGGCTTCCCACAGATCGAGTCGCTTACCCGCGAACAGCCACGGCCGATCCGCAAACGCGGTGACGACGTCCTCGCCGACCTCGTAGCAACACGGACCGATCGCGGGCCCGATGCCGGCCAGCAGGTCGCGCGGGTCCGAGCCGAACGCCTGACCCAGGGCCTCGACCGCGGCGCCTGCCGCGCGCACCGCGCTGCCGCGCCAGCCGGCGTGCACCGCGCCGATGACACTGCGGCGCGTATCGGCGAGCAGGACCGGCGTGCAGTCGGCATAACGCAGCATGAGGGCTTTTTCGGGCGAGCGGGTGATCAGCGCGTCGCACCGCGGCCGCGGCTCTGGTTGCGCCTCGGGCTCCACCAGGGTGACGGCTCGACCGTGGACCTGATAGGCCGAAAACAGGTCGTCGCGGCGGGCGCCGACCGAATCGGCCGCACGGCGCAGGTTCTCGTCCACGTTCTCAGTCGGGTCGCCCACCAAGTAGCTGACGTTGAGCGACTCGCAGCGCCCCTCGCTGACGCCGCCGTGTCGCGTGGTAATCGCATGGACCACGCCAGTCAGCCGCGACAGGTTCTCGAAGCGGAACACGTCCAGACTCACGCGGCGGCTCCCTCTCCCCCTGGGAGAGGGCTGGGGGTGAGGGGTGCCACCGAGCCATTTCCACGCGCCGCCTCGACAAGCGCGGCGGCCTTCGGCGGCAGCTCGAGCAGCGGAATGTCCTGGCCACCCAAACCGCGTGCGCGACCAAACTCCTGCTTCAAGTACCACTCGGGCACGCCCGTCGAGACCAGCGACCACGGCATGATCCCGTTCGGCTCCATCGACCCCAGATAGAACTCAGCGTCCAGACCATGCCGCCGCAGATTGGGCTCGAACTGCTGCAGACGCTGGGTTTCGAGCAGGACTGGCGCAAGGCGTCGGTCACCGCGCGCCAGGATTGCCTGCACGCGCTGCGCCGCTGGAGCCTCGAACCGCACGTCGATGCCCCGTGGCCCAAGCGCGCGCTGGACGAGCTTGATGCGGCGGGTGCTCGTCTCGACGTCGGCCATTGCCTCCCACTGAAAAGCGGTCTGCGCCTTGGGCACGTGCGGCGACAGGTTTACCGCCACACGCGCGTAGCGATTGTGCTCGCGAGTGCGCTCGAGGATCTCGCCCGACAGCGCCGCGAGCTCGCGTGCGTCGTCGTCCGTCTCGCCCGGCAAGCCGACGATGAAGTACAGCTTGACATTGGGAATGCCGCCTCGCCCGGCCAGCTCGGCCGCGTGCACGATCTGGTCGTGGGTGAGGCGTTTGTTGATCACGTCGCGCATGCGCTGGCTGCCCGCTTCTGGCGCCAGAGTGATCGTCCGCGTCCGGCTGCGGACCAGCGCTTCGACCAGAAACGGCGTGATGCGGTCGATCCGCAGGGACGACAGCGAGACGTCGGCGCCTACCTCGAGCATGCGCTGCAGCAGCTGCTCCAGGTGTGGATGGTCGGACGTTGCCGCGGAGATGAGACCCACGCGTTTTCGGAGCTGCATCCCGTGCTGGATACCATCCATCAGGTGGTCCACGTTGCGGTGGCGCACGGGCAAGGACGTGTAGCCGGCCAGGCAGAAGCGGCAGCCACGCGCGCAGCCGCGGGTCATCTCGATCAGGAACATGTCGCCGAGCTCGATGTCAGGCGACAGGACGGTCGACATCGTCTGGAAGTCGTTGACGTTGCGGGCGTTCAATCGCGCGACGGGCAATGCCGCCTGCTGGTCCGGGCGGTCGACGCCGCTGATCGTCCCGTCCGCTTCGTAGCCGATGGCGTACCTGGCCGGCACGTAGACGCCAGGCAAGCGCGAGAGCCGGTCAATCTGCTCCCAGCGGTCGCCGCCACCCAGAAAAACCTCCTGGAGGCCGTCCATCACCGGTTCGACTTCGCCAACGATCACCGCGTCCAGCATGGGCGCCACGGGTTCGGGGTTGCCGGAAGCGGCCGGGCCGCCGGCGATTACGATCGGGTCGGTTTCGGTCCGATCGGCGGCCATGGGTGGAATGCCTGCCCGGCGCAGCACGTCGCCCACGTTGAAGTAGTCCAGCTCGAAGGACAGGCTGAAGGCGACCACCGCGAAGTCCGTCAGCGGCCGCTGCGATTCGACCGAGAGCGGCTCCCCGATGGCCTGCGAGCGCGATTCCAGCTGGTACCGATCGTCGCCAGTCCAGTCGCCGCGGCCCGCCGAGCGACTGCCGACGAGCACCGGTTCGGCGAAGACACGCTCGCAAACGAAGCTCCTGGCCGAGTTGAACAGGCCATAGACGCTCTGAAAGCCGAGGTTGCACATGCCAACCGCGTACGAGTTGGGGTAGCACAGTGCAATCGGCAGGCGGCCGCCCCAGTCCTTGCGGATCGTGCCAAGCTCACGCCCAAGCCGTTTGCGCTGGACATCGATGTCTTGAGCGCGGATTCGACCCATTAACTTGTGGGGATTATCGTTTCCGCCCCCGCAAGAACGGTGGAATATCCAGGTCGTCGTCCTGATCCGGGAACACCGGCTCGGGCAGCGTCGAACCGATGGTGCCCACGCGGATCGGCCCGGTATCCCGCTCGGGCGGGCGGTCGCGATCGCGCTCTTCGACTTGCGGCCTGGCGGCGGGCTGCTGCTCGGGCGCCGGCTGCGGCGCGGCGGAACCGGATGTGCCGTACGAGGGACGACCCAGTCGCCCACGGAACTGGCCCTGGCGCTGCGGCCGCTCCATGACGTCGAAGCCCGTGGCGATGACCGTGATGCGCACCTCGTTTTCGAGATTGGGGTCGATCACCGCGCCGAAGATGATGGAAGCCTCAGGATCGGCCGCCTGGGCGACCACGTCGGCTGCCTCGCTGATCTCACTCAGCGCCAGATCATTGCCGCCGGTGATGTTCAGCAAGACGCCGCGCGCGCCGTCCATGCTGATGTCGAGCAACGGGCTAGAGATCGCCATGCGCGCGGCATCCTGCGCGCGCGTTTCGCCCGTCCCGCGCCCGATCGCCATGAGCGCGCCACCCGAATCGGACATGATCGACTTCACGTCGGCGAAGTCGAGGTTGATCAGGCCGGGTTCGGTGATCAGCTCGCTGATGCCCTGAATGCCCTGCCGCAGCACGTCGTCGACTTCCATGAAGGCCTGCTCGAGCGTGGTCTTGCGGTCGATCACCTCGAGCAGCCGGTCGTTGGGGATCGTGATGAGCGTGTCGACCCGTTCGCGCAGCTGCATGATGCCTTCTTCGGCGTTCTTGGCCCGCTGGCGGCCCTCGAAATTGAATGGCTTGGTGACGACGCCGACCGTCAGCGCACCCAGGTCCTTCGAGATCTGGGCGATGACGGGCGCCGCGCCGGTGCCCGTGCCGCCGCCCATGCCCGCGGCGATGAACACCATGTCCGCGTCGCGCACAAGGTCGGCAATCTGCTCGGCGCTTTCCTCAGCCGCCTTTTCGCCCGTGTTCGGGTTGCCGCCCGCGCCCAGTCCTCGGGTGAGTTTTTCACCGATGTGCACTCGCGTCTGGGCATCGCACCGCGCCAGCGCTTGTGTGTCTGTATTGATGGCGATGAACTCGACGCCTCGCACACCCGACTGGATCATCCGATTGACCGCGTTGCTGCCACCACCCCCTACGCCGAGGACAACAATGCGTGCAGCGCCTTCGAGGGTTGTATATCCGTTCATGGTCAACACCGATTCCCCCGCATTCTAAGGCACTTTCTATGGAAGGAAATTCCGCAGCCAGTTTGTCACTGCGCTACCGATATTGGACAGTGGCAAGCCGCCCCGGCTTGAAGATGGCTCGAATTCCTGATCGAGACCCCATTTCAATAATCCAACACTGGTCGCGTAGGCAGGTGTCGAGATCTGATCCGTCAGACCATAGATGCCCGTCGATGTTCCGATGCGTACGGGCGCATGAAAGACCTCGGCGGCGAGACGCCGAATGCCTCCAAGTTGCGCGGTGCCGCCGCACAACACGACGCCCGCGGGAAGACTGCGCAGATTGGCTTTGTCGAGCTGATCGAGCACCAGCTCGAAGGTCTCTTCGAGTCGCGGCTCGATGATCTCGCTGACCTGTAGCCGCGAGACAGGTCGACCGTCGCCCGTATCGAACGCCGAGACGTCGATGGTGCGATCGTCTTCGAGCAGCTCTGGCAGCGCGTAGCCATGCCGGATTTTGATCTCCTCGGCCGCCGCGAACGGCGTGCGCAGGCCGACCGCCAGGTCATTGCTCACCTGGAAACCGCCAACGGGCAGCACGCAGGCGAAGAGCAGCGCGCCTTCGACGAAGATGCCGACGTCGGTTGTGCCGCTGCCAATGTCGATGAGCGTGACGCCAATCTCGCGCTCGGCTTCGGTGAGGACCGCCTCCCCCGCGGCGACGGGCTGCAGTACCAGGGAGTCGATGCCGACGCCTGCTCTTTCCACACAGCGCACCAGGTTGTTGACCGAGGTCATCGCGCCCGAGACGACGGTCGTCTGCACCTCGATGCGATGGCCGACCATGCCAATCGGATTCTTGATTCCGTCCTGGCCATCGACCACGTAGTGGCGTGGCAGCACGTGCACGATCTCACGGTCATTGGGCACCTGGACGACGCGCGCCGCTTCGATCGCCCGCTGCACGTCGTCGGGCGAGATCTGACGCTCGGGGTGGCGTACCGCTACCACGCCCTGGCTGGTCTGCGTGCTGATGTGCGCCCCGGAGATGCCGACGAACGCGCTGACGATCTTGAAGCCCGACTGCTGCTCAGCCTTGTTGACCGCGCTAATGATGGATTCGACCACTTCTTCGGGACTGACGACCACGCCTTTCTTCAGGCCGCGTGACGGGACGATCCCGGTGCCAATCACTTCGAGGTGATCGTCGTCGGACACTTCGGCAATGAGTGCGGCGACCTTGGTCGTGCCCACGTCGATTCCGACCACGATCCGGTCGTTGCTCATCGGAAATAGGGTCGGTCGCCGAAACGAACGTCGATGAGCCCAGCGTTGGTGTTCGTGCGCGTGAGCTCGTCGCGAATCGTGCGCAACCGGGCGATCTGCTGGTCGAGATTGCCGGTTTGACTGAACCGGGCGCGCCAGCCATCAGCGGTCGGCACTTCGAGGCCAGTATCAGGGTTCCACTCGAATCCGACCGGCTGCACGCCCACGCTCGGCAAGAGTTGGGCAAGCCGACTCGACGTGGCAAGCGCGCTCGCGTCCACGTGAGCGCCGGGCGCAAGTGGCTCGGCATCGGTTTCGGAGACACTCGGCATGGGCGCCGTCTGTGGGTCGCACGCTTGCCCCGCGCACGCGCGTATCAGTGCGGTCTCGGCGTCTACGGCCTTCAGAATAACTCCCTGCTCGTCGACCAGGTATGTCTGATTGCCGCTCGTCCAGAAACCAGCGGGTTGGCGTTCGACGACGTGGATGTCCACACTATCGGGCAGCGACGCCTCGACGTCGACGCGTTGCACCAGCGGCAACTGGCGCAATCTGGCCGCAACGTCGGCTCGATTGACCCAGAAGATGTTGGCGCCCACCACGCCCGCCGCGTCCTGGACCTCGGCACGGCTCAGCAGCTGGTTGCCCTGCACGTGTACCGTGCGTACCTCGAAGCGGGTCGAGGACGCGAAATTGGAGAGGAGCCAGGCCGCGCCCACCAGCAGTGCGACGGCCAGCAGGCGGCCGGCGACCCACACCGCGAAGCCCGGCGGCAGCCATGGCTCGCGCGGCGTCGCGGCTCGGATTGCGCGCTGAGCCGCCGGGTTGGACGCGCTTGCCGCGCGGCGCGGCGGCACGCGGCGTGTCGCCATCGACCATTGCTCGCCGCGTCTCGTCCGCGTCCTAACCATGTGCCCTCGCCAGTGGTCCCGCCAGTGTCGCGCGCTCCTGTTCAGTCCACCGCCCGAATAACTCAATCTCTGCTCGAAGCCAGATGCCGGCCTGCTCGAAAACCGTGTTTTGCGCTCGACGCATCAACGAATACACATCACGCGGCGTGGCATGTCCGAAATTGACAATAAAGTTAGCGTGTTGCTCCGAAATCTGCGCGTCCCCTGACGCGGCGCCTTTGAGCCCGGCCTCCTCAATCAACTTGCCCGAGTAGCCGCCCTCGGGATTGGCAAAGACGCTGCCCGCGCTCAGAATGCGCGGCTGGGTCCGCATCCGCTGCGCGTTGAGCTCTTTTACACGCGCGTCGGCCTCGCCGGGCGGACGCGTTGTCAGCCGCCAGTCGACGCTCTCGACCGCTACTTCTCTGAGTTCGCGCCGCTTCAAGGCGCTGGTGCGATAGGCGTACCGCAGTTCTTCGACGCCCAGACGGGTCCGCGTTCCAGTGCGGTCGACGACGGTGACCGCGAGGACGCTGGACGCCGTGTCGCCGCCGAAGGCGCCCGCGTTGTTGACGGCCGCGCCGCCGACGGTGCCCGGCACGTTGGCCGCCCACTCCAGTCCGCCCAGGTCCTGTTTCGCCAGTCGCCGCGCCACGTTGGCCAGGTTCGCACCCGCCTCTGCTACCAGCACCCGCTCGCATCCCCGATGCTCGACGCTCGCGCGTGCGAATGCGGTCTTGATCACCAGCCCGGCGGCGCCTGCCTCCGCCACCAGCAGATTCGAGCCACCGCCGATGACGCGCGCCTCCACGCCAGCCTCCGTCGCCCAGCGCAGGGCCTCGGCCATCTCCCGCGCGGACCTGGCCAGCACGAAAAAGTCGGCCGGCCCTCCGACGCGCAGCGACGTGTGCGGCGCCAGGCTGACTCCGCGTTCGGGCGTCATCGACTGAGCGCGTCCAGCAGGTCTGTGGAGAGCAGCGTCACGTCGCCGGCTCCCATCGTCAGCACCAGATCGCCGGCCATGGCCCCGCTCGTGACCGCCTGGCGCGCTTCCGCGAATGTCTTGACGTAACGCGCGTCAGCATGGCCCGTGCGTCGAATCGCGGCCACGAGATCTTCCGAGGACACGTCGCGGCCCGCGGTTTCGCGACCGCTCGGACGGTAGATCGGCAGGATCAGCGCGTGGTCCGCCGCCGAGAACGCCGCCGCGAACTCGTCGAAGAGCGCCCAGGTCCGATTGGTCGTATGGGGTTGAAAGACGACCCACACCTGCCCTTCGGCCACCGATTGCGCCGCGCGCAGGACGGCCGCGACTTCCGTCGGGTGGTGGCCGTAGTCGTCGACGAGCCACACGCCGCGCGGTCGGCCCCGAGTTTCGAATCGTCGGCGCGGGCCCTCGAAGGCGGGCAGCGCCGACACCGCGACTCGCAGCCCAACACCGAAGTGGTCCGCCACGGCAATGGCCGCCGCGACGTTGCGGGCGTTGTGCTCGCCGACCAGCGGCGACTCGATCGCCCACGCTCGCCCCTGGGCGTGCAGCACGAAGCGTGCTCCGCGGCCGGGCAGCGCGGCGTAGTCCGCGATGCGCCAGTCGGCGTCTTCGGCGAAACCATAGCTTTCGCGGCGCGCGGCCGATGCGAGTCCGGCGGCGCACGGCTCGTCGGCGCAGACGACCAGTCGCCCGTGCGCTGGCAGGCGCTCGACCAGCTCGCCGAAGGCGACGCGGATCTCGGCCAGGTCCCGAAAGTAGTCCAGGTGGTCGGCTTCGACGCTGGTGACGACCGCGACCTCGGGCCAGTAGTTGAGGAACCGCCGATCGTACTCGTCAGCTTCGACCACGACCGGGCCATCACCATGCCGCGCGCCTTGCGCGTACCTGGGCGTGTCGCCCCCGACCAGGACTAGTGGATCGGCGCCGCCCTGCTCGAGCAACCAGGCGACCAGGGCCGTGGTCGTCGTCTTGCCGTGTGTGCCGGCGATCGCCACGGTGGCGCGCTCGCGCATCAATTCGGCAACCGCCTCGGCGAGCTTTCTGTTCGGCAGCCCCCGACGATGGGCCTCGACGACCTCCGGGTTGTCGGCCGGCACAGCCGAAGACCGCACGACGTAGTCGACGTCGTTGCCGACGTTGGCCGCGGCGTGGGCATCGACGATGGTCACCCCACGCGCGCGGAGGTCGTCTACAGCGGCCGACGGCGACAGGTCGCTGCCGCTGACCCGCTTGCCCATCTGCAGCAGCAGGCTGGCCAGCGCCGCCATCCCCGAGCCGCCAACGCCGACCAGGTGAACGCCGTGTGCCTGACGAATGTCCGGCTCAGTGGACACGCCGCAGCCCGCGAGAGCGGATCGGCGCGACCTGCACCGGAGCGTGTCGCTGCCGCTCGGCCGCGCTCACGCGTGCCCGCGGCACCGCCTTGCCGCGCGAATCACTCGGTGCGGGTGGTTCGGGGTCCTCGTCCGGCTCGGGCTCGACTTCGGCAGCGGCGGCCGGCTGGCGCGAGATGTTCAGCAACAGTCCGATGGCAATCAGCGAGATCACGGTCGACGAGCCGCCGAACGAGACCAGCGGCAGGGTCACCCCCGTATATGGCAGTGAGTTGGTGACGACCGCGATGTTGACCAGCGTCTGGAGCGTCAACATGCACGTCAGCCCGGTTGCAAACAATCGGGCGAAGGCATCCGGACCGCGCCAGGCGATCAGAAAACCGCGCCACGCCAGCACGACGAACAGGAACAGCACGCCCATGCAGCCGACGAACCCGAGCTCCTCGCCGATGATCGCGTAGATCGCGTCCGTGTGGGCATTCGGCACCCAGTAGAACTTTTGAAACCCGTTGCCGAGGCCACTGCCGAAGACGCCGCCCGACCCGAGCGCGATCAGACCCTGGGCGGTGTGCCAGCCAAAGCCCTGGATGTCGCTCCACGGGTCCAGGAACGCGCGCACGCGGTCGAGCTGATAGCCGCTCAGGTGCGCCAGCAGCGCGGACCCGGCCGCGGCGCCTGCCAGACCCAGCACGGCGATGTGCAGCAGGTTGGCGCCCCCGACGAAGAACACGCACGCCGAAACGCCGATGATGATGGCCGTGGTGCCCAGATCCGGCTGGACTGCCACCAGCAGCGCCACCACGCCGACGATGATCGCGAACGGCAACAGCCCCTTGAGAAATTGCCCGACGATCGGTCCGCGGCGAGCGAGCCAGTCTGCCAGGTACAGGGTCATCGCCAGCTTGGCGATCTCGCTGGGCTGGATCTGCACCGGCCCGAGCTTGATCCAGCGCACCGCGCCGTAGCTGCTGGCGCCGATGCCCGGAATCAGCACCAGCACCAGCATCAGGATGCAGATGAACATGATTGGCAGTGACAGGCTGCGCCACCACCGATAGTCGATGCGTACGGCGATGAGCATCCCGACCAGGCCCGCCGCGATCCACAGCAATTGACGAATCAGAAAGTACGCGTCGTCGTTGAACTCGTTGTGCGCCACGACGAAGCTGGCGCTGTAGACCATCAACGTGCCGAGCACCAGGAGGGCGATCGTGCTGGCCAGCAGCAGATAGTCCGGCCGCCGCGCCTCGAGCTTTTCCAACGGCAGCGGCGTCACGACTCCAAGGCCTCCACGGCCGACTGAAAAGCACGGCCGCGCTCCTCGAAGTCGTGATACATGTCATAGCTGGTGCCGCCCGGCGACAGCAGCACCACGTCACCAGCGGTGGCGACGCGCTCGGCCTGGCGAACGGCCTCGTCCATCGAGTGTGCCCGTGTCATGGTGTGATAGGTCGGCTTCACGCGGGTGATGGCTTCTGCGACGAGATCACTCATCTCGCCGAGCAGCACCACGTGGCGCACGCGCTCGACGATCAACGCCGCCCACTCTTCCATCGGGAGGTGCTTGTCGCGTCCGCCGGCGATGAGCACCAGCGGCTCGTGATACGCGCGGAGGGCCGCGATGGAACGCTCGGGCGCGGTGGCGATCGAATCGTCCACCCAGGTCACGCCATTTCGCTCCGCGACAGTCTGGAGGCGATGGGCCACTCCGTTGAAGCCACGAATCGCCGCCTGCATGGCCGCTTTCGGGATTCCTGCGGCGCGCGCCGCCGCGACGGCCGCCAGCACGTTGGCCACGTTGTGGCGACCGCGCAGCGGAATCTCCGACGTCTCGATGACGGGCTCGGACTGCAGCATGACGCACCGCTCGTGGTCGCCGAGGTACGCGCCGTCGACGACCCGCTCGAGACTGAACTGGAGGACGTTTCCAGGCGGCGCGTAGCGGCGTGACCACTCGTCGTCGGCGTTCAGCACCGCCCAGTCGTGGGCGGACTGGTGGGCCAGGATCTGGCCCTTGGCAGCCCAGTACGCCTCCATCGTCGGATGGCGGTCCAGGTGGTTGGGCGTCACGTTGGTGATCAGCGCGATGTGGGGGCTGATCTGCAGCGGCTCGAGCTGGAAGCTGGAGAGCTCCATGACGACCCAGCTGCGCTCGGTCATTGCCTCGAGCTTGCCCAGCAGCGGCCGGCCAATGTTGCCGCCGACGAATACTTGCCTGCCCGCGGCGACGAACATCTCGCCGAGCAGACTGGTGGTCGTGCTCTTTCCGGCGCTGCCCGTGATCCCGAGAATGGGCGCCGGGCACAGCTGAAAGAACAGCTCGACGAGGCTGCTCTGTCGGATGCCGCGTTGTCTGGCTCGCACCAGGAGCGGGTTCTCGGGTGGCACCCCGGGCGAGGCGTAGACCACGTCTGCCTGTTCGACGTCGGTCAGCTGATGGCCGCCCAGGTGGTAGCTCACCTCGGCGCCGTCGAGCCGCGCGACGGATTCCGCCAGGTCGTCGCTCGATCGGGTGTCGGTAACAGTCACGCGGGCGCCATGGCCGGTCAGAAAGCGCGTCAGGTCCACGCCCTCGCGCGCCAGACCGATCACCAGCGCCCGTTGCCCCCGCAGCCCGTTCAGCACGGCTTCGGCTTCAGACGAGCGCAAGCGCCACCCCCAGCAAGCCGCTCACCATGCTGATGAGCCAGAAGCGCTGCGCGACCTGCGTTTCGCTCCAGCCCATCATCTCGAAGTGATGGTGCAGCGGCGCCATGCGAAACAGACGTCGGCCGCCGGTCAGCTTGAAGAAAAGCACCTGCAGCATGACCGACAGCGCCTCCGCGACAAACACGAAGCCGATGAACAGCAGCAGCAGCACCTGGCCGAGCATCATCGCCACGATCGCCAGCGTTGCTCCCAGCGCCAGCGACCCCGAATCGCCCATGAAGACCTCCGCCGGGTGGGCGTTGAACCACAGAAATGCCAGCAGCGCGCCCGCGACCGTAAAGCAGAACGTCACCAGGTAAATCTGGCCGTACTGCGCGGCGATGATGCCGTACGCGGCGTACGCCACCGCTGCCGTGTGCCCCGCCAGTGAGTCGAGCCCGTCCGTCAGGTTGACCGCGTGCGCCGAGCCCATCACCGCCAGCATCGACAGCGGGATGACCACCCAGCCGATCTCGATCGGCGCCTTGACGCCCGGCAGGTACACGAAGTCGATGCCGAGGCCGTTGGGCCGGTCCCACAGCACGAACGACGCGACCAGGGCGATAAGACCCAGCAAGAAGAACTTGGTCCGCGCGCGCATGCCCTCGCCTTTGCGTCCGACCAGGGTCATGCGGTCGTCGTACCAGCCGAGCAGCGTCGTCAGTGCCATGACGCCCATTGGCAGCAGGATCGACCGACCCGATTCGCGGTACAGCAGCAAGGTCAGGCACACCGTGAGCGCCAGGACCACGATCGTGACCAGCAGCCCGCCCATGGTCGGTGTGCCCGTCTTTTCGATGTGGCTGCTCGGTCCCTCGATGCGCACCTTCTTGCCCAGTCCGGCGCGGCGCAGATAGCCGAGGTACGGGTACCCCAGGACAATCGTGATTAGAAACGCCATCGCCGCCATCGAGAGTGCGGTCGCCATGCGCTCAGGCCGTGCCCTCGGCGCGGATGCCGCGCACGACCTCGGCCATGCCCATCGCCAGCGAGCCTTTGACCAGCACGTCATCGCCGGGCTGCAGTTGGCCGCGCAGCAGATCGACGATGGCCGCGTGTGACTCTGCCTCGAACACCTGGTCGGCCCGCAGCCCGGCCTCCAGAGCTTCCTGGGCGGTGGCGTGCGAGCGCGGTCCGTACACCACCAGCAAGTCGACGACCGCGGCCGCGCGGTTGCCGACGCGTCGGTGTCCGGGCTCCTCTTCACTCCCCAGTTCGAGCATGTCGCCCAGCACCGCGATCTTGCGCTGCCCCGGCAGCTCGCGCAGCAGGTTGAGCGCGGCCAGCACCGACTCCGGACTGGCGTTGTAGCTGTCGTCCACGATGCGCGAGCCGTTCACTCCCTCGACGACCAGCAGCCGCAGCGCGGGCGACAGGAGCTGCAGTGCCTCCGCCGTATCGGTCAGCGTCAGTCCTTCTTCGGACGCCACCGCGGCCGCCGCCAGCGCGGCGTGCACGCTGTGCGCCCCGAGCAGCGGCAGGTGCACGTGGCGTCGCTGCCCATCGTGCAGGAGATCGAATTCAACGCCGCGCAGGCCGTGACTCTCGATCTGCTCTGCCCGCACGTCGGCCTCGTCGCCGACGCCGTAGCGCACCACCCGCGCTGGTGTAGCCGTCGCCATGGAAGCGACTCGTGGATCGTCGCCGTTGAGCACGGCGACGCCGGTGGACGGTAGCTCCTCGACGAGCTCCTGTTTGGCCTGCTGTATGCGCTCGATGGTACCCAGACGCTGCAGATGGACGGGCAGCACCGCGGTCACCACGCCCACGCGTGGACGGGCCAGCCGCGCGAGGTGCCGAATGTCGCCCAGCTGGTACATGGCCATCTCGAGGACGGCGATCTCGTGCTCGGCGGCGAGCCCGTTGAGCACGGTCAGCGGCAGGCCAATTTCAGAGTTGAGGTTGCCTTCCGTCTTGAGGACCTGGTATCGCGTGCCGAGTACGCTGGCCACGACTTCCTTGGTCGTGGTCTTGCCGAGGCTGCCCGTAATCCCGACGACTTCCAGGTGTGGCTGCCGATCCAGCGCGTAGCGCACCATCTGGCCCAGGGCCTCGACCGTCGACGGCACGACGATGAGCGGCGGCCCCTCCGTGTCGGACTCCGCGTCCGCGGCGTGCTCGACGATGGCCCCCGCGGCGCCGCTGGCGAGCGTCTCGGCAACATACGCGTGCCCGTCGTGGTGCTGGCCCTTGATGGCGACAAACAAGCAGCCGGGTGTGACCGCGCGCGAGTCGATCACCAGTCGCGAAAACGCCGTCTGCCGCCACGCGCCCCGCAGCTCACCCCGTGTCGCCAGGAGCACTTCGCCCAGGTTCAACATGTTGGTGCTGCCCCGTTGGCGGGCGATTTCAAACGCGGCGATCGTTGGCCCTTGGTTGCTGCACTGTTGGCGGGCGATTTCAAACGCGATCGTTGGCCCTCGGTTGGAGTCGCCTGAGCGGGGGATTTCAACGGGGGCGGCAGCCCCCGTTGACCCTCGGAGAGATCCTTCCCGGGCGTGAGCCGAAGGCGATGCGCCGTGCGGCTATTGCGTCGGCGGCACACGGTAGTACGCCAGCAGTTCCTGCGCCAGGTCCTTGAGCACCGGTGCCGCCACCAGGCCGCCATATAGTTTCTCGGGCCCATCTAATCTGATGAGTACCGCGAACCGCGGCGCGTCCGCTGGAAACAGCGAGACCAGCGAGCCGATCGTCAGCGCCGTGTTGTAGCCGACATTCGTCGGCGTGTCCGCCGTCCCCGTCTTGAGGGCGATCTTGTACCCGGGCACGCGATCGGCAATCAGGTCCGGCTGTTCGTCCACGGCCACCATCATCTGGATCAGCGTCCGTGCCGTCTGCGGCGAGACCACTTGCCGCTCCACGTCCGGCGGCAGGTCCTGCTCGCCAGCCGGTCCGCGGATCGCGCGCACGATGCGCGGCCGCACCAGTTGTCCGTCATTGGCGAACACTGAGATCGCCTGCAGCAGTTGCATGGGCGTCACCGCGATGCCCTGGCCGAACGCGTTCGTGGCCCGATCGATCACCGTCCAGTCCGGGTCAGTGTTGCTGCGGACGGTGCCAGGCACCTCGCCCGGCAATCGCAGTCCGGTGGGCTGCCCGAGGCCGAAGCGTCGGAAGTATTCGTACTCCAGGTCAGGTCCGAGCTTGCCGCTCACCCAGGTCATGCCCACGTTGGACGAGTGGATCAGGATCTGCGTCATGGTGCTGGTGCCATTGCCCAGTCCATTCCAGTTGTGGATGACCGCGCCGCCGACGCTGGCAATACCGGTGTCCTGAAAGGTCGTGTCGGGTGTGACGATGCCGTTGTCGATCGCGGCGGACATGGTGAGCGGCTTGAGCGTCGAGCCCGGCTCGTACTGGTCGGTCACGATCCTGGACTTGTACAGAGCCGCCTGCTGTGGGTCGTAGATCTGGTCGGCGGTGAGGCTGAACGTCGGATTGTTGGCCGCCGCCAGGATGTTGCCCGTGCGCGGGTCCATGACCAGGATCAGTCCGCCGCTGGCCTTGCTGTTGATTACCGCCTGGTTCAGCAGCCGCTCGGCCTCGCGCTGCACATAGCGGTCGATCGTGAGGACCAGGTCGGAGCCCTGGATGGGCGGCGTCAGCAGCCGGCGGCCTGGAGTGATCTCCTGTCCGGCGGTGTCTTTCTGGGTGTCGATGACCCCGGGCGTGCCCGCCAGCTCCTGGTCGTAGCTCAGCTCGACACCCGCCAGTCCCGAAAAGTCTTTGCCGACAAAACCAAGGATCTGCGCCGCCAGGCTGCCTTCCGGGTACTGTCGCACCGGCTCCTTGTCCAGGTAGACGCCCGGCAACCCGAGCTGCTGCACCTGTTCGGCCACCGCCGACGGAACACCGCTCTTCAGCACCGCCGGCCGATTGCTGGTGGGATCGATGTTGGCGCGCAGCTGGTCCGGCGCGACCTCGAGGACCGGGCTGAGCGTGGCGGCCACCTTGTCGGCGCGGTCCGCGTTGCCGACGAGATTGCCCAGCACGTAGACGCTGTTATAAGGAACGCTGACCGCCAGCGGACTGCCGTTGGTGTCCAGCAGCGAGCCGCGCGTGGGAACGATGGGGATCTGGGCGTCGCGTTCCTCCTGGGCCATTTGCTGGTA
>JAFAOS010000071.1 GCA_019247515.1 Chloroflexota bacterium
GATCGTCGATCGGCACGTGCTCAAGCTCTTGCGCGCGATGCTGCGCGCCGGGGTGATGGAGGACGGGGCGGTCAGCCGCAGCGTGGCCGGAACCCCGCACGGGCGGGGTGATCTCGCCGTGCCTGTGCAACGTCTACCTGCACCGGCTTGACCGGCAGTGGGCCGAGCGCGGACACGGCAAGCTGGTCCGTTTCGCGGACGACTGTGTGCCGAGAACGCTGAAGGAGGGATCGATGTAGAAGGCGATACCGACAGATGCGGTGCTGCACGAGAGATGAAGGAGCCGGGCCGACTGGTCTGGTGGCCCTTCGCGGTCGCCCTGCAGGGGGAGGTCGCAAACCACCGCGAGGTGCGCCGGTCAAGAGCCGGGGTGCTGAGCGTCGCGGGAAAAGGCGCGCCGTCAGCGTGTCAGGTGTGGATCACGAAGGCGAGCGAAAGCGATACCGCCGATGAAGTGTCGAAAGCGTAGGGATGACGTCAAAACCGGGGTCGAGTCGTTGCCCCGGGATGAGCCTGGCGGGAGCCTGCCGACTGGCCAGGTGACGTCCGGCATGAAGGCGGCGCGAGCGTGGTCTGGGCTCTGGTGTGGAACTCGGGAACCTGTCGCCCCGATGGGGCGGCTGGCCAGTGGAGCGGTCCTGTCCTGCGGCCAGTCGTCTGGAGCGAGAACCCCAAGCGGCGGGAACCGCGAGGGGGAGAGTAGTGATGCGGGGCACAGGGACGGACCGACCCGTACTAGCGATGAAGGCCCTGTAATGGGGCTGGAGCGAAGGGGAAGGGTCGCCCGGGCTGGCTTTCAGGTCAACCGCCTTCGGGTGGGAGGAGCCGGGTGAGCGAGCCGAAGCCAAAGTCGTTTGAGATCTCCAAGTGGGCCGTTTGGGAGGCCTATCGGAGGGTCAAGGCGAACAAGGGCGGCGCCGGCGTGGACGAGCAGTCGATGGCGGAGTTCGAGCAGGACCTTTCGGGGAACCTGTATCGGCTCTGGAATCGGCTCTCGTCGGGGAGTTACTTCCCGCCGCCGGTGCGCGCGGTGGAGATACCGAAGAGGGACGGCTCCTCTAGAACGTTAGGGGTGCCGACCGTGGCGGACAGGATCGCCCAGGTGGTCGCGCGCTCATACCTCGAGCCCTGCGTGGAGCCGGTGTTCCACCAGGACTCGTATGGGTACCGGCCGGGGCGCTCCGCCCACGACGCGCTCGGGGTCTGCCGGGAGCGCTGCTGGCGTCAGGACTGGGTTTTGGATCTGGACCTGAAGTCATTTTTCGACAGCGTTCCGTGGGACCTCGTCCTAAAGGCGGTAGCCCACCACACCGACCAGCGCTGGATCCTGCTGTACGTGGAACGGTGGCTGAAAGCCCCGCTGCAGAAAGAGGACGGCAGCCTGGTCGACCGCGATCGCGGAACCCCTCAGGGCTCTGCGATTTCACCCCTGCTCGCTAACATGTTCTTGCACTATGCGTTCGATGTATGGATGGCCAGGACGTTCCCGGCCGTCTGGTTTGAGCGCTACTGCGACGACATCATCGTCCACGCTCGAAGCGAGCGGCAGGCCCTGCAGCTGCGGGCCATGATCGCGAAGCGGCTGGCGGAATGCGGGGTACAGCTCAACGAGCAAAAGACCCGCGTGGTGTATTGCCAGGATGACGACCGACGCCGGCTCATATGAGCACACGTCGTTTGACTTTCTGTCCTACACGTTCCGTCCGCGGCTGTCGAAGAACAGGTTCGGCAAGCACTTTGTGAACTTTTCTCCGGCGGTCTCGAACGAGGCCAAGACGCGGATGCGGCGCCAGATGCGCCGCTGGCGCGTCGTCGGCCGATCGGACAAGACCCTCACGGACCTGGCGCTGATGTTCAACCGCCAGCTCCAGGGCTGGAGTAACTATTTTGGGCGCTTCTACAAGTCCATGTTGTATCCGGTCTTCCGCCACTTCAACGACTTGCTCGTGATGTGGGCCATGCGGAAATACAAACGCTTGCGCCGTCACAAGGGCCGGGCACGCAGGTTCATCGCTGACGTCTCAAGACGCCAGCCGGGCCTGTTCGCGCACTGGCGCTGGGGGCTGCGCCCTGACGGCTGGGCGATGGGAGCCCGGTGAGCTGAGAGGTTCACGCCGGGTTCTGCGAGCGCCGGGGGGTGAGATTCCCCCCGGCGACTCTCCTGGTCGTGATGTGCCGATCCCGGGAGGAGGCCGAACGCGCACTGGTTGCGCGGCGGGTGATCCTCTCCGAACTCGGGCTCACGCTCAAGGACGCCAAGACCCGGATCGTTGAGCTGCGTGAAGGCGGGGAGGGGCTGGACTTTCTCGGCTTCCACCACCGCTGGGTACGCGGCAACACGACCAGATCGCGGCATCTCTGCTTCCTCGCCCGCTGGCCCTCACGTCAGGCAATGGCGCGCGCCCGCGGCCGGATTCATGAACTCACGGACCGTCGCAGGCTGCGCGACCCCGTCGAAGACGTCGTGCAGGAGCTCAACAGCTACCTGCGCGGCTGGGCGGGCTACTTCCGCTATGGAAACTCCGCCCAGTTCTTCGACAAGATCTCGCTCTACTCCGTGAACCGGTTGGCGATCTTCATCGCCAACCGACACTCCCGGAACAGACGGTTCGGCTGGTGGGTCATTGCACGACAATCACCGAACCGGCTAGGGCTGATCGACCTCAATGGAATCATCGTCCCGCCGCGACCCCACCGGACGCGGCACCGGGAACGCTGAATGCCGGCGGTGAAGAACGTCGGCGAGCCGTGTGCGGGAGAACCGCATGCACGGATCGATGGGAGGCGGGAGGAAACCAGGGATCAGTCGGCCACGCCGCGCGAACCCGGGCGCCTCTCGCCTACCCGACCAGTTCCCTGATGCTTGCAGCCCAACCGGGAACTCCGCGGCGTTGGCGATCGCGAGCCCTTTATGCTCTCGTGGGGGGC
>JAFAOS010000269.1 GCA_019247515.1 Chloroflexota bacterium
CAGCCGACGCCGCTCGATCTCGGCATTGGTGGCATGGACCATCTCTTCGGCCAGATCAATACCGATGACGGAACCGGAGGGACCGACCGCCTGGGCCGCCGGAAACAGCACTGCCCCGCGCCCGGTGGCCACGTCGAGGACACGCATCCCTGGCTTCAGGCCTGCCTGCGCGACGAGCCGCTGCCCAAAATAGTCGAAATAACCAGGTCCAACTTGCCCGTAGGTGGGCGCGGCTCGGTTGAAGATGCCAGCCATCATCAGCTTGGCCTGCTCTGGTGTGGGTTGTTGCATGCAAGCCACCTCTCTATCTACACGTGTCCTGATCTTCTGTTGCACCGGGCGGGTGCTCCAGGACGTAACCGAAGCCGGGCGAGCTGATAATGTGCCTCGGGTGCTCTGGATCGGGCTCCAGCTTGCGCCGCAGGTGACGCACGTAGGCCCACAGGTAGTCGCGATCGTCGCGATATTCCGGCCCCCAGACGGTTATCAGCAGCTCGGCGTGCGAGAGCACCTTGCCGGCGTTGACCGCCAGGTGCTGCAGCAGTCGAAATTCCGTGGCCGTCAGCTTCACGAGCTCGTCGCGCACGCTCACCCGGCGACGCACCAGATCGATGGCGATATCGCCACAGCGGACCACTGCCGGCGTGGTGGCCCCGCCGCCCTGCTGGCTGCGGCGCAGGACGGCGCGGACTCGGGCCAACAGCTCGGCCGGCATGAATGGCTTGGCGAGATAGTCGTCGGCGCCCATCTCAAAGCCTCGTAGCCGGTCCATCGGCTCACCTCGGGCCGTCAGCATCACCACCGGCACCAGCGAAAACTCGCGAATGCGCCGACAGACCTCGAGACCATGCAGCCTGGGGAGCATCAGGTCAAGCACGACCAGGTCCGGCAGCTCGGTCGCTGCCAGCTCCAGCGCCTGGTCGCCATCGGCCGCGGTCAGCACGCGATACCCGGCCTTCTCGAGGTGCGTGCGCACCAGGCGCACCAACAATGGGTCGTCGTCCACGACCAGGACGCGCGTTCCTTCAGCATGCGCAAGCGTCATGCGGCCACCTCGCCGAGTTCTTCGATGCGGGCGTCCTGGCTCGTGCCCGGTCCAGTCGCCCCATACTGTGCGGGATCCACCAGGGCGGGCAGGGTGAACGAGAACGTACTTCCCTGGCCAGGCCGGCTTTCCACCCAGATGCGCCCACCGTGCGCCTCGACCAGGCTGCGGCAGATGAACAAGCCGAGCCCCACGCCTTTGGTCGTACGGCGCAGCGAGCTGTCGGCCCGATAGAAGCGCTCGAACAGGCGCTCGGCGTGTTCCGGGGTCACGCCGACGCCGTGGTCGCTCACCGCAATCCGGAGCTCGTCTCGCGCGCTAGCGATGTGCACGGTGATCGGTCCTCCGTCGGGGGAATACTTGATCGCGTTGTCGACCAGGTTGACGAGCACCTGCTCGACCCGCACTGGATCGGCCTCGGCCAGCGGCACCTCAGGTGCGACCTCGACCCTGAGCTGGTGCAGCGGCGCCAGGGCGCGCCGCTGCGTGAGGACCTGCTGGGCCAGGCGTTCGACACGAACGGGGGCACGGTCCAGTTCGAGGACACCCGCCTCGACCTTGGCGGCTTCGAGGAGGTTGTCGACCAGCCCCGCCAGCTTCGACACGGCCTGCGCCACGATCTCCAGGAATTCGCGCTGCGTGTGCGCATCCCAGGGACCCGCCTTGAGCAGCGTGTCCGTGTATCCGGCGATGGCGGTCAGCGGTGAGCGGAGCTCGTGCGAGACGGTCGCCACGAAGGCGCTCCGCATCCGTTCGGCCTCAGTCTCATGGGTAATGTCGCGCATCACGAAGAGGCGGCCAATCGCGCTGCCATGCGCGTGGCGCACCGGAGCGGTGTAGCAGCGCACGCGCTGGTACGGCGGCTCGGTCCGTTCGAACTCCGCGGTGACCACGCGCACCCGGTCGTCCACCCACCCATGCACGACCTCGCCAAAGGTCTGCTGCCGCAGAGAATCCACGCGGTGCAGCGCGGCGGCCGCGTCCAGACCTTCACCGCCAAGGAGGTCTGTCCAGCGACGGTTGGCCACGACCTGGTGGCCGGCACTCTCCACCAGCAGCACACCATTCGCGATGGATTCCAGCACCGCGTCGAGCACGTCGCGCTGGTCCCGCAGCCGCGCCGTCGTGGCCGCCACCTGCTGGCGCATCGTTTCGAAGGCACCCCCCAAGACGCCAATCTCGTCCTGACCGCTCACCTCCAGGGCCCGGCCGTAAGCGCCATCCGCAATCTCGTTGGCCGCCGACGTGAGTCGGTCCAGTGGTCGGGTCAGCGAGCGCGCCAGTAGCCATGCGGCGATGGCGCCACCGAGCAGCACCAGCGCGCCGACCGCCCATAATGCGTGCTGCGCATCCGCCAGCGCCTGATCGATCTGGTTGAGTGGAACGCTCAGCGCAAGTCGCCCGCTGGGCTGGCCGTCGGGGCTGAACAGTGTGAACCAGCAGCTCGCCGTGGCGGTGCCGCCGAGCAAGATGCACGCCTGCTGGGTCGACCCGTTGAGACCGGCGTCCGCCGTCACGGATGTGCCCGTCCCGTCACCGGGACGCAGTCGACTCAACAGCGATGGGCCAAGCGGCTCGGCGATCATGACCGCGCCGACCACGGGGCCTTCTCGGCCGTTCTGGCGGACGGGCGCATAGCCCCGCACCGCCAGGCCAAGCTCATCGCCGGCTTCGGCGCCACTGACCGACTGCCGGGCGAGGGCCAGCCGCATCCCAGACAGGCTCGCTGCGAGGTCATCACCCGCCTGGTCCGGGGCATGGCCGCGCGCTATGACCCGCCCGGCCGCGTCGACCACGGTCACGTCGATGCCCTGCACGGCCGCCACCTGGCCGGACCACTGCAGCAGCGGCGCGGGATTGTTGCCAGCGAGCGCGGCGATCACCGCGGGATAGAGTGAGACAGCCTCGCCTTCGGCCTGCAGGGTGGCGGCGCGTTCCGCATACACAGCGTGCACCTAGGCAACCTGGGTGCGTGCTTGCACATTCGCCTCCTGGCGAGCCCCCGCCAGCAGACGGTCGTTGACGGCCTAGGTGCCCAGCGCGTCCGTGCTGAGGACCGCGCCCAGCACGGCGATCAGGATCTTTTGCCCGGAGGCTCACTTGCCACATACGCAAGCCCCTCCCGGGACACTGGTCGCGGACCGACGCCAGCATGCCATCACCAGCCTGGGCTCAGTAGGCGGCGGCCGATGGGGGTGAATCAGTGCTCTAGCTGGCGGCGGGTGACGCGTCGACGTTCGGCACCACATGGACGATGCCATGCATGTTGGGGTGAATGGAGCACTGGTACGCGAAATCGCCCGCGTCGGAGAAGGTGAAGCTGAACGAAGTGCTCGTTGACAGCACGCCGGAGTCCCACACGCTGTCGGGGGATGTGCTGGTATGCGGCACGCCGTCCTGCGTGTTGGTCCACGTCACCGTTGCACCAGCCGGCACGGACAGCTCCGACGGTGCGAATGCAAAGGCGGCAATACTCACGGCTTGATCGACACTGGGAGAGCCAGGGTCGAGTGGCGCGGCCTGGCTGACTGGGGTGCCCCCGACTATGGCGGCGGTCAGGCCGGCCATGGCAACCAGGAGCGCACGGTGTGTGGTCTGGTGGTGGGTAAGGCACCGAAGTGAGAGGGTCATCCTGGTCCTTTCTGTTGAACGGGGCTCTTGGATGGAATTGGCGATCCTGTGTGGCGATCATCGGGTTGCAACCGGCGTTGCACGGAACGAGGATGAACAGGGTCCGGATGCGACCGACAGCGACTCCAGTGCTCGCAATCCGAACGTCGGCCGCCAGCGCGGGCGCGCCTCCAGCAGCTGCAGGCGCGGCATTCCTTGCACGAGCTCGGCGATGGCGATCTGCGCCTCCAGGCGGGCGAGCGGAGCGCCAATGCAGTAGTGGATGCCGCCCCCAACGCTCAGGTGGCGCGCGGCGTTCGGCCGCTCCAGGTCGAGCTGGTCCGGCTCGGGGAACGGGGCCGGGTCGCGATTGGCCGCGCCGATCAGGACGGTGACGATCTCGTCCTGCCGAATCACATCGCCGTCGTCCAACTCGACGTCGGCGAGTGCCACGCGGGCCGTCCGCTGCACGGGGCTGTCGAACCGCAGCAACTCCTCAATAGCGCCGCCGATCAGCGCAGGGCTGTCGCGCAGCCGCTGGAGCTGGTCCGAGTTACAGAGCAGCGCCAGCGTGCCGTTGCCGATGAGGTTCACCGTCGTCTCGTGACCGGCGAAGAACAGCAGCACGCAGGTGGCCAGGAGTTCGTCCTCGTTGAGTGTCGTGCCGTCCTCGGCGACCTGCAGCAGGCTGGTCAGCAGATCGTCGTCTGGCACGGCGCGGCGGCGCGCGAGCAATTCCTGGAAGTAGGCGGTCAGACCGGCCGCACCCGCGTCGCCTTGCTGTAAGGCCTCCGCTTCGGGGGCGGTGAGGTGATCGAGGCTGGCGGCCATGGCGGTCGACCAGTCGGCAAAGCGGTTGCGGTCCGGTGCCGGCACACCCAGCAGCTCGCAGATCACCAGGACCGGCAGTGGCGCCGCGAGCTCGCCGATCACGTCAAACTCCGAGCGCCTTTGCAGCGGGTCCAACAGGTCGGCAACGATGGCACGCATCCGGTCGCGCAGGCGCTCGACGGAGCGAGGCGTAAATGCTTCGGCGACCAGTCGCCGTAAGCGGGTGTGCTCGGGCGGGTCCCGGAACAGCATCCAGCGCGCCAATGAGCGGCTGAGCGGGCCATCGCCCAGGTTGGCGCGCAGCCGGTCACCATAGCTCGCGCGCCCGAAACGTGGATCACGCAATGCGAGCTGGACGTCCGCGTACCGACTGAGCACGAGGAAGTGGCGCTCGAGCGTGCGCGGCGATCGGTACTCGACG
>JAFAOS010000484.1 GCA_019247515.1 Chloroflexota bacterium
GGCTCACTGTCATGCGGCACCAGCTCTGCTGACCCGCGCATATCAGGGTGCTCACCGTCGCCATCGCCTGACCCCCGCCGCGACCTGTGTCGCCACCGTCTCACTCACCTTGACAAACCCTTCCATATCAGGGCTACTCGCCCTGGACCCGCGCATCACCAACGCCCGTTGCTCGGTGGCCGACAGATGCGCTCCCTCTCCCCTTGGGAGAGGGTTGGGGTGAGGGGTGCGTACGAACGCTGGTCAGTAGCCCTCACCCGCGCGAAGCGGATAATTGGAGGCCACCGAGCAACGGGCCTTCACGATGCGCGGGTCCAGGGCGAGTTTCTATCAACCCTGGGCAGCAAGCCCGCAGGCTTGCGACAACTAAAATACTTGTGCGGCGAAGGCCGAATTCAGGCTTGCGACAACTAAAGAACTTCTTACGAGCAGTTCGGATCGAGTGGCTGAGAGAAGATAAACTCTTAGCCAGATGCCCATCCGGACTGTGGCCGCGGTGATTCTTGCTGGCGGCCAGGGGGAGCGCTTGAGTGTGCTGTCCGCGCAACGCGCGAAACCGGCGGTCCCGTTTGCTGGCAAGTACCGCATCATCGACTTCACTTTGTCGAACTGCGTCAACTCGGGTATTTACCGCGTCGCGGTGCTCACCCAGTACCGACCCCACAGCCTGAACGACCACATCGGCATCGGCCGACCCTGGGACCTGGACCGCATGCGCGGCGGCGTCCGCATGCTGCAGCCGTACCTGGGACGCAAGGGGAGCGACTGGTACCGCGGCACCGCCGACGCGGTCTACCAGAACCTGCAGGCGATCGCCGACTGGCGCGCCGACACGCTGCTGATCCTCTCGGGCGACCACGTCTACAAACAAGACTACAACGCCATGCTCGCCTTCCACGAGGATCGCAAGGCGGACTGCACGGTTGCCGTGCTGCAGGTGCCGATGGAAGAGGCGCATCGCTTCGGGACGCTGGTCACCGGCTCAGACGGCCGCGTGGTCGGTTTCGAAGAAAAACCGGCGGAGCCACACAGCAACCTGATCAGTATGGGCATCTACGTGTTCGATCGAGACGTGCTGGTGCGGCGCCTGGAAGAGGACGCCCGCACCCAGGGCTCGAAGCGCGATTTCGGCCGCGACGTGGTGCCGCGCATGGTGGAGATGGATCGCGTGTTCGCGTATCCATTCAAGGGCTACTGGCGCGACGTGGGCACGATTCACTCGTACTGGGAATCCAATATGGGCTTGCTCAAGGACCCCCCGGACTTCGACCTGTACGACATGGACTGGCTTATTCACACGCGCTCCGAGGAGCGCCCGCCCGCCCGCATCACCGAGCGCGGCACGATCATCTGCAGCCTGATCTCGCACGGCTCGATCATCAACGGCACGGTCGAGCACTCGGTATTGTCGCCGGGCGTGTTCGTCGCGGAGGGCGCCGTCGTGCGCGACAGCATCCTGTTCACCGACTGCATCGTCGGCCCGGGCAGCGTCGTCGACCGCGCCATCCTGGACAAGCACGTCGTGGTTGGCGCGGACGTCCGCCTCGGGCTGGGCGAAGACACGCGCCCGAATCGCACCCAGCCACGTAACTTGCAATCGGGCATCACGGTCGTGGGCAAAGGCGCGCGGATTCCGACCGGACTGCGGATCGGTCGCAATTGCCTGATCGCCGCGGACGTCATCGAGCGTGACTTCCAGCGTCTTCTGTCGTCCAACGGCCACGTCGCGACCGAGCTGGCGAGCGGCGAGACCGTGGAAGTCGCCTCACGTGAGGCCGCCGCCCGATAGTCGGCGTGCCGCACGGCACGTCCACGTGACGCAGCCGTCCGAAAAGTCCGCGGCGCTCGAGGCGGTCATTGGCGCGGCGTTGGCCGCGGTCGAGCCGGGTCAGGCCGTTCGCCGCCAGGTTGCGCTCGAAGGCGAGGCGCTCGTCGTCGCGGGTCAGCGCTACGACCTGTCCGACTATCGACGGGTCATCGTCGTCGGTGCGGGCAAGGCGTCAGCGCCCATGGCGGTGACGATCGAAGATCTGCTGGCGGACCGCCTGCCTGTCAGCGGCTGTGTCTCAGTCCGCTACGAGCACGCCTTGCCGACCCGCCGCGTACGCATTCGCGAGGCGGGCCATCCCGTGCCGGACGTGGCCGGGGTGTCGGCCACGCGAGAGATCGTCGCCGCGCTCGAGGATGCCGAGGACGACGACCTGGTCGTGTGCCTGATCTCGGGTGGCGGCTCAGCGCTGATGACCCTGCCGGTGGAGGGGATCGCGCTGGAGGACCTGCAGCAGACGACGGACGCGCTGCTGCGCTCGGGCGCGAGCATCAACGAGATCAACATCGTGCGCAAGCACCTCGACACCGTCAAAGGCGGCGGCCTGGCGCGACTGGCCGCTCCTGCCCGACTGCTGACACTGGTTCTCAGCGACGTCGTGGGCAACCCGCTGGACGCCATCGCCTCGGGGCCGACCGTTCCCGACACTTCGACATTCGCCGACGCCGCGGGCGTTTTCGATCGCTACGACCTGTGGACCGCCCTGCCCGAGCCGGTGGTCGGTCGCGTTCGGCGAGGCGTTGACGGCGAGCTCGAGGACACGCCGAACGCCGCCGACCCGGTCTTCGAGCGATCGCAGACGGTCATCGTCGCCAGCAACCGGGTGGCGGGTGAGGCGGCCGCCGCGGAGGCCGCGCGGCTGGGCATGCGGACGATGCTCCTGACCACGTACGTCGAGGGCGAGGCCCGCGAGGCTGGCCGCGTGCTCGCCGGCGTACTGCGCGAAATCGACGCCAGCGGCCACCCTCTGCCGCGCCCGTGCTGCGTGGTCGCCGGCGGCGAAACCACGGTGACGATCCGCGGCAAGGGACGCGGCGGACGGAACCAGGAGCTTGCCCTGGCCGCCGCGTTCGGACTGCAGGGCGTCGACGACGTGCTGCTGGCAAGCGTGGGCACCGACGGCAGCGATGGGCCGACAGACGCGGCCGGCGCGTGGGTCGACGGCTCGACGCTGGCGCAGGCCGCCGCGTCTGGTCTGGACGCGCGCGCGGCGCTGGCCAACAACGACAGCTACACGTTCTTCGACGGCCTCGGCAACCTGATACGCACCGGGCCGACGCACACCAACGTCAACGACCTGTACTTGCTGTTCGCATTTTGACGTTCGGCTACTGGTTGGTGACCGTGAAGCGCTCGAGCTGCACCTGATTGCCGTCGCCACCCGTGAAGACTCCGACCGCGCCCGAGGACAGCGTGGCGTCGCTGACCTGGGCGACCGAGGTGTCGTTGACCAGGAACGTGAATTGCGAGCCGGCGGCGCGCACCTCGAGGCGGTTCTCGGCGTCGCCGGCATGCACCGCCTCCGACGACTTCCACGGCTGGAGATCGATCCACTGGTCTTGCTCGCGCCGCCAGGCGCCGACCTCGCCGCGGTCGCCAACCTCGAAGACGTAGTAGCGGCCGCCCTGGTTAGAGCCGTCGAGTGGCGCCTGGGCGCGCAGGATCAGGCCGTAGCCGCCGCCGACCGGCCCGGCCAGCTTGCGGAACAGGCCGATGACCGATCCATTGGTGAAGGTTGGACTGGAGGGGGCGGTCAGGGCGACGAACTGGCTGGCGATGCGCGGGACGAGGTGATAGCCGGAGGGGTCCCAGAAGGTGGAGGAGGAGGCGGCATTGGGCCAGCCTTCGTCGCTGGTGGCGAACGTGTCGTCGAGGAGCGGCGCGGCGCTCGGGGCAGCCGCGGGCGGCGAAGTCGGGGCTGAGCTCGGGGCGGCCGCCGCGGGTGGTGACGTTGGTGCAACCGTCGGCGCTGAGGTCGGGACGGACGCCTCAGGCGGTGACGTTGGCGCAACGGTCGGCGCGGCCGCGGGCGCCGATGTGGGCGCGACAGCCGGCGGCGGCGCCGCGGCCGCCGTTGGCTGCGCGGTCGGCGCCAGGGTCACGGCGATGGTCGCGGCGGGCGGCGACTCGCTGGTCTGCCGCTGGATCGCGAACCACACCACCACCACGCCGATGGCCAGCGCCAGCGCCGCCAGGCCGATGTTCGCTGGGAACCGCCGCGGCGCCGCGCGGACGTCAGAAGTCTCGCCAGCCGGCGTCTCCGACGGCTCGCCTGTCTCAGGCGGCCCGAGCGGCGGCTCGGGCGTCTCAGGCGGCTCGAGCGGTTCCGGCGGCTCGAGAGTCGCCGGAATCTCGAGCGCCGCGGCCGCCGGCCGCGTGACCTCGCTCGGCGGCGGTTCAGGCGGAGCGTCAATCGGGGCGTCCTCGATAACCGCAGGCGGCGCGGCCGCCGTGTGTGGCAGCGCAAAGCTCACCGCGCCGTGTCCCAGCAGGCTCGAGAGCGCCCGCACCACCGACAGCGGCTGCCGCCCGGCGGTCAGATCGGCCACGCTGCGCGTCCCGTCCACCTGCTCGAGCACCCGCGCCGCGTAGGGGTCCAGCGTCCGTGGTCGGTGGCCAGTCTGGTGCGGCACTGCCTCGATGCCCGGGATCGAGCTGCCCAGCTTGCTGCCCGCCCGCGACACTTCGGCCAGACGCGCCGCAACGTCGATCGCGCTCAGGTCGAGCGTCTGGTTCTGTGTTCGCTCGCCGTCGACGAACCCGAGATCGGTCCGCACCGGCAGCAACGCGGCCATCTCCAGCGCGCTCAGGTCGCGCAGTGCACCCCACTCGGCGTGCACGACCCTGCCCTGCTCGAGCCACACCTCGAGCGGCAAGCCATCCCTCTCATGCGCCGAGAGTCGACCCGTGCGACCCGAGGTGAACAGCAGCGAGAGCGCATCACCGAGCGCGACGCCGGCGGGCAACCCGGACTTCAGCGCGGTGTCGAGAGGTTCAGGATGGCCGTCCATGCGCCGCCAGCACGTCACACCCGTCGTAGACGCACGGGACCCCAGATATTACCCCATGCGATTCAGCCTGGCTGGACGGTGATGCTGTCCTGTCCCCAGCTGCCGTCCGGGGCAGGCAGGCCGAAGTCCTCGGGCTGCACCACGCCCGTGCCGTCGGTGGCGCGCACCACCAGCGTCACGGGCGTCGACGCCATCTGGAACGTGCCCTCCCAACGCACCATGGCGTCCGGCCCGGCCGCCGGCTCGAGGATGGACACCGTTTGCCACGTGCTGCCGCCGTCGGCGCTGACTTCCACCTGGGTGATGCCGCGGTCGCCCGCGTAGGCGACGCCCGCGACGTGCTGCTGGCCGGCCGGCAGCGTCGCGCCGTCGGCCGGTACGTCGATCCGCGACATGGTTTTGATAATCCCGTCGCGCGTCCAGCCGCGCTGCTGGTACCAGTCGACGTACCGCTGATCGAGCGCGCGAATTTCGGCCAGCCACTTCGGATTCTTCATGCCGTACCTGCCCGGCACGAGCAGGCGCGCCGGGTAGCCGTGCTCACGTGGCAGAACCTGGCCGTTCATCTGGTACACGATGAGCGTGCCTGGATCGAGCACGACCTCGGCAGGGAGTCCGGACGAGAACTCGTCCATCGACACGAAGGCGACGTCGACGACGTTGGCTTTCAAGCCGCCGGCCAGATTGAGCACGTCGCTCACCGCCACCCCGCGCCACACCGCCGTCGACATCAGATCGCACCCGAAGCTCGCCATGCTGCAACCCGCCGTCAGGTTCGAGATGCACTCCAGTGTTTTGGTCACCTCGACCGACGGCAGCGCGAGCAGCGTGGCGTAGTCAACCTGCACCGGATGATCGACCTGGCCGTCGACGATCAGCCGCCAGGTCGTTGCGTCGACCACGGGATCGGCCACGGCATTCTTGGTCACGATGTAGAAATCCTGGTTGCTGGTGATCGGTGGCGCGAGCGTGCCCGGCGGTCGACCCGCGGCCGTGAGAGAGCCCTCCTGGTCGCGGGCGAGGCTGCGCACCGGCGGCGGCGTGGGGAAGCCGGCGGCCGTGTCGGCTGCCACGGGCGTCGGTGTCAATGCGGCCGCGGCGCTGGCCGGCGTCGGCGCGGCCGCGGGCGCGGGCAGACTGGCCGCGGCCGTGGGAACCGGAACCGTGGTGGCTGTCGGGCTCGGGAGCGGGGCTCGCGTGGGCGCGGCCGCCAGCGGCAGGCTCGACTGGACCGCGCCGCCCCCGGCACCGGCCGCGGAGCGCGCAAATCCGAAGGCGACGATCGCCACCGCGGTGCCGCCGAGACCCGCCAGCAAGCTGCGGCGTTCGAGACTGGCGGTCTGTTCGGGCGCGTCGTATCGACCCGGATCGAGCCAGGTCAGCAGCCCGGTGCCGATTGCCAGGACGACGGCGTAGGCGCCGAAGACGGCTAGATAGCCGGCATCGGTCAGCACCGGGTTGACGAGCAGTCCGCCGGCGAACAGTCCCGCGCCGGTCAACGGCATGACCACGAGCATCGCCACCAGCCACAGGCCGAAGCCGGCCAGCAGCGCCAGCCAGCCATTGACGGTGCGGACGGCGAACCAGCCGACGATCATCAGCAGCGCGGCCATGCCCACATAGGCGCCGACCAGCGCAATGTCCTTGGCGCTGGCCCCGAACTGCTGCAGTCCGCGTTCGAACAGGTCGAGCGGGATGAACACCAGTAGCGTCTCCATGACGCGTTCCGGGAGCGTGCGCACCTGCCACGCCGCGCGGATCCCTTGCTGCAACAACATCGCAACCGCCGTCGCCGCCACGGTGACGCCGACCGCACTCCATCGGCGTATCGTTCGGTCCGTAGCAGGCTTCATGTGTGGGTGGCGCTCACGGTGAATTACGCACGGGCAACGTACCTCGGATGCTTAAACACTCGGTTCGCCAGATCAGCCGCTAGTATCCAGTGCAGGTGACCGTACGTGCCCCGCGTCCCCGGCAGCTGACCACGCCCCCGGTCGGACAACGCGACACCGCGGCGATCGTCGGCGGCATTTCCGCCGCGCTGGTCTTCGGCATGGGGATGCTCCTGTTGCGCTCGACCATCGGCGTCCGCTCGGTCCCCGAGCGGCTGATGGAGTGGCTGCTCCTGTTCCTGCCGCCGGGCCTGTTCGAAGCCATGCTTCAGCGGTTCAGCTTCGACGCCAAGCGTTACGGGCTGGATCTGGCGGTGGTCGTGATTCTGGCGTTGCTGGCGTGGCTCGGCTACGAGGCGCTGCACCGCGGGTGGTCCATGCTGATCCTGGCCGGGCTCGGACTGGCGGTGTGGCTCGTGGTCATGCTCGTGATCATGCCGCTGACCTCTGCCGGCCTGTTCGCCAGCGCCCTGCCCGACGGCGCCGCCGCGGCGATCCTGGGTTATCTGGCGATCAGCCTGTCATACGGCGCGGTGCTGGCCTTCACCAGGACCTGGATCGACGTCGACGGTGATCCCGAGCGCGCCCTCAGCGTGCCGGTCACCCAGCGTCGCACGTTGCTGGCCGCCATCGCCGGCACCGCCGCGGCGTACGCCGCCACGTATGCGAGCGGGATGCTGTTCCCGACCGCGGCGCGGGCGCCGGCCATCGTCCTGCTCGACCCGCAGGAGCCGGTGCCCTCGGGTGGTCTGGACGAACCGAACCCGCATCCGCAGGTCGTCTCGACGCCCGTCGCCCAGGCTCCGGCGCCGCCGACGCCGACCGTGGCCGCCAACGCCACGCCGCCCTTGCCGAAACCCCCGCCGGCGCGCACGCTCCAGCGCGACAAGGACGGTGCGGTCCTGCAGTCGGGTCGGCCGGCCGGCCAGCTCGCGCCCGAATTCACCAGCAACACCGACTTTTACGTGGTCACCAAGAACGCGGGCGGCGACCCGGAGCTGCGCGCCGAGGACTGGCGACTGCTCGTCGACGGCGAGGTGCAGCGCAGCTTTCAACTGGATTACGCGACCTTGCGCCGCTTGCCGGCGGTCGAGGTCACCAAGACGCTCGAGTGCATCTCGAACTTCGTCGGCAAGCCCGAGCTGGCGCCATTCGGGGCGGAGCTGATCAGCACGGCGCACTGGAAGGGCGTCGCCGTCAAAGACATCCTGGCGTTGACTGGCGGACCCAGGCCCGGCGCGGAGTGGCTGGCGGTGTTCTCGGCCGACGAATTTACCAGCGCGCTGCCGATGGAGGTGGCCATGGATCCGACGACGCTGCTGGTGTACGAGATGAATGGCGACGTGCTGCCGTACGAGCACGGCTACCCCGCCCGCGTGCTGGTGCCGGGCCGCTACGGCATGAAGAACCCGAAGTGGGTCATCGGTCTACGGCCGATGACGCGCGAGTTCCTGGACTGGTACGGCCAGCGTAACTGGAGCAAGGACGCGATCGTGCGGACCATGTCACGCATCGACAGCCCCGGGCCGGATTCGACACTAGCGGCGGGCCAGAACGTGGTCAGCGGCATCGCCTACGCAGGGACGCGTGGCATCCAGCGGGTAGAGTTCTCTTCGGACGGCGGCGAGAGCTGGCACGCCGCGGAGCTGCTCGAGCCTGCCGCGGCGCAGGACGCCTGGGTGCGCTGGCGCGGTAGCTTCAGCTATGCGCCAGGGTCCCGGGTGGCGCTGATGGCGCGCGCCACCGATGGCGCCGGCGCCGTGCAGGAACAGGCGTTCACGCTGCCGGAGCCGAACGGCGGCACGGGCTGGCCGCACCTCGAGCTTGGGGGATAGTACGGACGGGGACCCTTGTCCATTCGCTGCGCCCGGCAGTAAGGTCGCGCGTGATGAGCCTGTCTCGCCGTCAATTCCTGGCTGGCGGCGCGGGAGCCCTGGCCCTGGGTGGCACGAGTCTTCTGGCGGCTTGCCAGAGCCAGCCGCAGCCGATCGTGGTCACCACTGCGCCCGCTTCCGCTCCGACGACCGCGGCGCCGCCGACTCCCGCATCCGCTAGCTCGCCCGCCGCGGCCGGCGCATCACCCGCCGCGGCCGCTTCGCCCGTCGCCGCGGCCAGCCCGGCCGTTCAACCGGCCGCGTCGGTGGTCCCCGCGGCGTCGCCTGCCGTCGCGGCCAGCGCCTCGCCATCGCCAGCGGTCGCGGCCTTGACTCCCGGGGCCGTGGGCAAGCCGCAATACCAGATGGACGTGTTGCACACCGGGCGCTCGCCGTACATGGGTTCTCAGCGGCTGGCGATCACGCGCACCTTCACTACCAACCAGCCGGACCTGAAGCCCGACGATGCGCTGCTGCCGATAACCGATATTCAGAGCTCGACCACCATCGGCCCGGACGGCACGATCTACGCCACGAATTTTCTCGGCTGGCTGTTCGCGCTCAAAGACAGTCCGTCGTCGGCCAACGGGCTGGACCTCGCCTGGCGGTTCCGTCCGCCGAACGGCTCGCCAGAGCATTGCACGCCAGTTGTCGGACGCGACGGAACGATCTTTTGCTCGTTTATGATCGGTCCGCTGGCGACGCCGAAAAGTACGCTGTACGCATTGCGGCCGCCGTCCAGTGGGCTCGACGGGCAGGTGGTCTGGCAGACGGATCTGCCGCCGGGCGGTCCGCCAATGGTGCCAGCCGGCGCCACGCCATCCCAGGGGCCGGACGGTACGCTGTACATCGTCAACGCCAGTGGCATCTTGTTCGCCATCGATCCGGTTGGCGGCCAGGTCAAATGGACCGCACAGATCGGCAATGGTCAGCCGGCTCAGTTCGGCCAGGTGGTCAAGGTCGCGCCCGCGGTTGCACCGGATGGCACCGTGTACGTCGGGTCTCTGACCGGCTCGCTGTACGCCGTCGCGCCGCCCAGCGGTTCAGGTAACCAGGGTTCGGTCAAGTGGAACTTCGATTTCGGCGAACACCTGGGGTCTACGCCACTGCTCACCGCGCCCGTGACTGCGCCGCCGAATCGCGGCCAGGATGGCGTCGGCACCGGCGCGTCGGCATCCATCGGCAACGACGGCACCGTGTACATCGGCTCGAACAACAGCAACTTCTACGCGATCGACCCCAACGGTCAGCAGAAGTGGATGTACGAAGCCGAACGCGAGCTGGCCGGTATCTGGACGACGGCCGCGCTCAGCGAGGACCGCTCGACGCTCTACTTCGGCGCGAACAAGGGCGGCATTTACGCCCTGGATACCCAGAGCGGGGCGCTGAAGTGGCAGTTCAACATCACCGGCTCGGTGTACGGGTCACCAGCGCTGGATGCTGGCGGCACGCTGTATACGGGCAGCACGGTAGGCCACGTGTTTTCGGTCTCGACGTCGACCGGCGACTACATCACCGATCTCGACGTGGGCGCTCCGGTGTGGACGGCGCCGTCGGTCCGGCCGGACGGCAGCATCGTGGTTGGCGACCGTAACGGGCGGATCGTCGTGCTGAAAGGCTGATCTCGAGGATCAGCCTGACGGTCGCTCGGCGCCGCGGCCGCCGCGCGCCGGCGACACCAGCATCCGCCCTCGGGCACACCTGGGACACTGCGTCGGCTCGCTGGTGATCCCACGCAGCCGAAATAGCTCCTGCTCGCCACTGCTGAAGACGAACCCGTCTCCGCACGAGGCACAGCATAGAGCCTTATCGTCGACCGCTCGCTCCTCCATGATGGCCCGACATACTACCAAATAGGTATCGAGCGACCCACCGCGTTGAAACCGGATCGTGACCTCGCTACGCGGGCACGGGTACGGGCAGGTCGACGCGCGTGGCCGCCAGCGCAGCGTCCATGATCGCCTGGCTCTTGGGATCGATCGGCACCAGCGGCAGGCGCGTGTTGCCGACCTGCATGCCGACCTTGTTGAGCGCGTACTTGAGCGGGATCGGACTGCTGGTGACAAACAGCGCGTCAACCAGCGGCATCAGCCGATGATGAATCTCGGCCGCCCTGGACGGGTCGCCATCCACGAAGGCCTGCATCATCTCGGCGATCTGACGCCCGACCAGGTGGGCCGCGACCGACACCACTCCGTAACCGCCCAGGGCCATCATCGTGACGATGTCCGCGTCGTTGCCGCTCCAGACGCGGAAGCCGTCGGGCGCGTCGCGAATGATCTCGCCGATCTGCTTGAAGTTGGCGCTGGCTTCCTTGACGCCGACGATGTTGGGCACCTCGCGCGCCAGGCGCAGCGTGGTGGCCGCCTCCATGTTGCGCGGCGACCTGGAAGGAATGTTGTAGAGCACCATCGGCACCTCGGCCGCGCGCGCGATCGCGCTGAAGTGCTGGAACAGGCCTTCCTGTGGTGGGTTGTTGTAGTAGGGCACGGTGCCGAGGATGCCGTCGACGCCGAGATGTGCCGCCTCGCGCGAAAGCTCGATGCTTTCGGCGGTGTTGTACGTGGTCGTGCCGGCGATGACCGCGCCGCCCCGCGCATGAGCGACCTCGAGCGTGGCTTCGAGCAGCGCCAGCTTCTCGTGATTGCTAAGCGTCGGCGACTCGCCCGTCGTGCCGCACACCACCAGGCCCTCGGTGCCCGAGTCGAACAGGGCCATGGCCAGACGCTTGGCCTGGTCGAGATCCAGCTTGCCGTCCGAAGGATCGAACGGGCTGACCATCGCCGTGAGCAAACGTCCGAATGTCATGCATGCACCTCCTGGCCGTCGCGTGCAGCTGTTGGTCGCCACCCATTGCGAGCCACGAGCTCGAACACCTGAATGGCGTTGAGGGCGGCGCCCTTCCTGAGATTATCACCCACCACCCACAGTGCCAGACCGCGCGGATGGGACGGGTCCTGCCGGATGCGACCGACGAAGACTGGATCTTCGCCCGCGACCGAGAGCGGCATCGGGTACTCGGAGTGGCGTGGATCGTCGAGCACGACGATACCGGGCGCCTTGCGCAGGATCTCTCGAGCCGCCTCGGGCGGAAACGGCCGCTCGAGCTCCACGTGGATTGCCTCCGAATGACCGACCTCGACGGGAACGCGAACGCACGTGGCGCTGATGGCAAGGTCCGGTTCCGAGAAAATCTTGCGTGTCTCGTCGATCATCTTGCGCTCTTCGCTGAACAGACCGTCGCCTTTGTAGCTGCCGATCTCGGGGATCAGGTTCTGGTGGATCTGATGCGGGTACTGCTGGCGCGGCGCGCCTTGCGGATCGCGCACCTGGGCGCGCAGCTCGTCGACGGCGCGCCAGCCGGTGCCCGAGACGGCCTGGTACGTGTCGACGATGATGCGTCGGATTGGGTTGACCTGGTGGATCGGCCACAGGGCGACGACCATCTGGGTGGTCGAGCAGTTCGGTCCGGCGATGATGCCGCGATGCGCTCTGGCCGCTTCGGGATTCACCTCGGGCACCACCAGCGGCACGCCGGGCTCCATGCGCCAGGCGTTGGACTTGTCGACGTCGACGGCGCCAGCCTGGGCAACCACGGGTGCAAACGTCCTGGCTTCGACGTCGCCGATGGCGGAAATCACGAAGTCGAGGCCCTCGAACAGGTGGGGGTCGGGACACGCGACTTCCACCACGTGCTCGTCGCCGCGTACCGTCATGCGCTTGCCCGCGCTGCGCTCCGAGGCGAACAGCCGCAAGCTGCCGATGGGCAGGTCGGGGCGGTCACCAGCTTCGAGGATGCGCAAAAACTCACGCCCGACCTGGCCGGTCGCGCCGAGTACCCCAACGGCGTAGGTCATGACTGAAGACCCATGAGTGTATCGAGACCGGTGATGAGACCCACGCGTTTGGGGACTTCGCGGAGGGCGAGGGCCACGCCTGGCAGATACGCCTCGCGACCGAGGGCATCGTGGCGGATGCTCAGGATCTGGCCCACCGAGCCGAAGAGGACCTCCTGGTGGGCGTTGAAGCCTGGCAGTCGCACGCTGTGGATGCGTACGCCGCCCTGGACGGCGCCGCGCGAGCCCTCCAGCGTCCAGCGCTCCACGCGTGGATCGGGTAAATCGCCGTCGCGCGTGGCCCGAATGTCGCGCGCGGTCTGAATTGCCGTCCCAGACGGCGCGTCAACCTTCTTGTCGTGGTGCAGCTCGATGACTTCGGCGCCGTCCATGAAGCGCGCGGCGACGCGGGCAAAGTACATCATCAGCGCGCCGCCAATGGCGAAGTTGGCCGCCCACACGCCACCCCGCTGGTGCTGGTGCAAGGCGGCATCAACTCGGTGGAGAGCGTCCTGCGAGAGACCGCTGGTGCCACTCACCACGTGCAGCCCGTAGCCGGCGGCGGCACACAGCAGATCCGGCGCGGCCGCGCCCGTAGTGAAGTCCACCAGGACATCGCCCTCGGGGGCAAGCCGCTTCAGCTCGTTCAACGCGTTGGCGCGGCCGAAGCCGCCGACCACGCGCACGTCCGGATAATCCGCCAGTCCGCTGACCATGACGCGCCCGACCCGACCTGTCGAGCCCGCCACGATGACGCGGATCATGGACCGACGCCGCTACTCGGAGGTGTCGTGCTCGGCCTCGGAGCTGGCGCGCATACTGGCCCGACGGCCGGTCGCCGAGCCACGCGGTCGATTGCCCGAGGGCTCGCGGCGGGGTCGGCTCGACGCTGGCGCACCCGACGCGCTGTCGTGGTCCGGGGCCGACTCGCGCTCGTGGCGCGAGCCACGGTCACGGTCCCGGTCTCGGTAGCCGCCGTTGCGGCCGCCACGCTCGCCGTCGCGGCCGCGCCGCTCGTTGAAGGGCCGCGGTCGGCGCTCGCCAGTGTCGCCGTTGCGACCGTGGTGCTCGTCGTCGGCGTGCTCATCGCCCTCCGCCGGTTCGAGCAGCGCCCGGCGCGACAGATTGACGCGACCCTGGCGGTCGATCTCGGTCACCAGCACCTGCACCTCGTCGCCGATATTGACCACGTCCTCGACGGTCGGCACCCGGTAATTGGCCAGCTCCGAGATGTGGACCAGGCCTTCCTTGCCGGGCAGGATCTCGACGAACGCGCCAAACGGCATGATGCGCGTGACCTTGCCCGTGTAGATCTCGCCCGCCTCGACTTCGCGAGTGAGCGAGCGAATCCAGTCGACGGCCTTCTGCGTGTTTTCGGCGTTGTTCGAGCCGATGTTGACCGTGCCGTCGTCCTGGATGTCAATGCTGGTCCGCGTCTCCTCGGTGATCTTGCGGATCATCTTGCCGCCTGGCCCGATGATGTCACGGATCTTGTCCGGGTTGATCTTGATCGTGGTGATGCGCGGCGCGTGGGGACTGACTTCCTTGCGCGGCTCGGAAATGACCGCGTCCATCTTGTCCAGAATGAACAGACGTCCATCGCGCGCCTGCGCCAGCGCGTTCCTGAGGATCTCCTCGGTCAGGCCGGCGACCTTGATGTCCATCTGAATCGCGGTCACACCCTGACGCGTGCCGGTGACCTTGAAGTCCATGTCGCCGAGCGCATCCTCGACGCCCTGGATGTCGGTCAGGATCGCGTACTTGCCTTTAGCCGAACCGTCCTGGGTGACCAGACCCATCGCCACGCCACCCACGGATGCCTTCAGCGGCACACCCGCGTCAAGCAGCGCCAGCGTGCTGCCGCAGGTGGAAGCCATCGAGGTCGAGCCGTTGGAGCTGAGCGTGTCGGACACCACGCGGATGACGTAGGGGAACTCCTGCTCGTCGGGCAGCACGGCCACCAGCGCTCGCTCGGCCAGCGCGCCGTGGCCGATGTCGCGCCGACTGGTGCCGCGCAACGGTCGAGCCTCGCCCACGCTGAACGGCGGGAAGTTGTAGTGATGGATATAGCGCTTCGGCTCGTCGAGACCGATCGAGTCGATCGACTGTTCGTCGGCATCGGTGCCCAGCGTGGCGACGCTCATCACCTGCGTCTGGCCGCGGGTGAACAGCCCCGAGCCGTGAGCGCGCGGCAGCACGCCAACCTCGATCGAAATCGGCCGGATGTCCTTCGTGCCGCGGCCGTCGGGACGTTTGCCGTCCTTGAGGATCTTGGTCCGCACCAGGTCCTTTTCGATCGATTCGAAGAGCTTGCCGACCTCTTTGGGGTCAGCCCCGGCCTCGGCGAACTCCGCGACCACCGTATGCCGCAGGTCGCGAGTCGCGTCCTCACGGCCGCCCTTGTCGGGGTTGTAGATGGCGGCCTCGAGCTCCTTGCCGAGGCGCTTGACCAGCTTCTTCTTCAGCGCTTCGTCGACCGGTGGCGGAGCCGTCTCCTGCTTTGGCTTGCCGGCCAATCGCCGCAGCTCCTCCTGGGCCTGAATCAGTGGCTGCATTGCCTGGTGGCCGGTCATGATCGCCTCGAGCACCAGGTCCTCGGGCAGCTCGGACGCGCCCGCTTCGACCATCAGCACCGCGTCCGCGGTCCCGGCGACGGCCAGGTCCAGCTGCGAGCGGTCGTACATGTCGCGCATGGACGGATTGACGACCAGCTTGCCGTCGAGCATGCCCATGCGGACGGCGGCGACCGGGCCCTGGAACGGGATGCTGGACAGGTGCAGCGCCGCGCTGGCGCCGATGATGCTCAGAATGGCCGGATCGTTGATCTGGTCGGCCGACATGACCAGGTTCACGATCTGGACGTCGTTGCGGTAGTACTTCGGGAATAGCGGGCGGATGGGCCGATCGGTCAGCCGCGCCGAGAGGATGGCCTGCTCACCGGGTCGACCCTCGCGCTTGATGAAGCCGCCGGGGATCTTGCCCGCGGCGTACATGCGCTCTTCGTATTCGACGGTGAGTGGGAAAAAGTCGATGCCCTCGCGGGGTTCGACGGAGGACACGGCGGTGGCGAGCAGGACGGTGTCGCCATAGGTCACGAGCACGGCGCCGTCGGCCAGCCCCGCGAGGCGGCCCGTCTCGAGCGTCAGCGTGCGCCCGGCAAGTTCGATGTCTAGTTTATGGACAGCCACAAGTAGTTAGTTCCTTTTCCTTCATCATGCGGGAGCCCGCTCATGAGCGGGCTCCTCACCTCGGCGCATGCGCCGTCGCTCCTTCCCGCGGCGACCCCCCGCGTACGTGCTTGCCGCGATTGTCGGCATCACCAGTGCGGGCCGGCGAGCCTGCCAAGAGCGCGTCGCGTCACACTGACTCGCTTCCCCAACTCCACTCGCTTCTCCAACTCCAACCCTGCGCCAGGATTCACTCGCGTCGCGTCCCCAAAACTCACTCGCGTGCCCAACACTCACTCGAGTGATTTCACCTCCCGCATCTGAGGCGTCCGAGACGAATCGATCCACGAGGTGCGAGCGAGCCCTGACCGAGTCATCAATCGCGGACAGCTCGTAGCGCGGGGGGTCGCCGCGGGAAGGAGCGACGGCGCATGCGCCGAGGTGAGGAGCCCGCTCATGAGCGGGCTCCCGCACAATGAACACAATTTCTTAGCGTCGCAGACCCAGGCTTGCAATCAGTTGCAGGTAGCGGTCGTGCTCGGTCCTGGACAGGTAGTTCAGCAGTCGGCGGCGGCGGCCGACCATCTTGAGCAGGCCGCGCCGCGAGTGATTGTCGTGCTTGTTGCTCCGCAGATGCTCCGCTAGCGCATTGATGCGGTGCGTCAGCAATGCGACCTGCACGTCGGCAGAGCCGGTGTCGCTGGTGTGGAGCCGGTGCTTCTCGACGACGGCGGCTCGATCGGCCTCAGCAAGGGCCATACGTATGTCTTATCTCTTTCTCCCGTTTATCAGTGACGGTCAGCAGTATACGGTTTTTCAATTCCGCCGAGCCCTGCCTTACCCTTCAAGACCGCACGGGTAACCCTGATGACAGAGTGGAATGCCGACCAACTGCGCGCCGCCGTGCGCGTCTATCTGCTCGCCGACACCGGCCTGGTGCCGCCTGACAAGCTGCTCGAGGTCATCGCGGCTGCCATCCGCGGCGGCGTAACGGCCGTCCAGTTGCGGGCCAAGGCCGCCACGACCCTGGAACAGCTCGAGCTGGCACGCGGCCTCAAGGACGTCTGCCTGCCGGCAGGCGTGCCGCTCATCGTCAACGACCGAGTGGACGTGGCCCTGGCCGCCGAATCCGACGGCGCACACGTCGGGCACATCGGCGAGGAGGACCTGTCGCCCAAGGACGCGCGGCGGCTGCTCGGGCCCGGCGCGATCGTCGGCGTCTCGGTGGGCACGCCCCAGGAGGCGCACACGGCGACCGCGCAGGGCGCCAGCTATGTCTCGGCGGGGCCGATGTTCGCCACCACGACGAAGTCCAACGCCGGGCCAGCCGCCGGCGAGGTGCTGTTGCGCGGCGTGCGCGCCGCGACCCGCCTGCCGCTGGTGGTGATCGGCGGCATCACTCCGCAGCGCTCGGCGGGGCTGTTCGCGGCGGGCGCGGACGGCGTGTGCGTCGGCGCCGCCATCCTGCTGGCGCCGGACCCCGAGGCCGCCGCGCGGGCGTTCTTCGAAGTCGGCGGGGCCTAGGGCGCCTCGGACCTGCTAACGCAGGAAGCCAGCGTAGAAGCGCCGCAGCTCGGGCGGCATCTGCCTGGCGTCGGCCATGACCCCTGAACAGAAGCCGGCAAACGTCTCGTGGTCGTTGTCTTCGGCCAGCATGCCGCGCCAGTAACCCGTCGGCGAGTTGGGATCGACCTGGGTTTTGATGCCGTTACAGTAGACGTTCGCCAGCTCGCCAATCCGCGCGTAGCCGGCGGGGCACTCCGAGCCAAGCGACTCCAGCACGCGCATCAGGTCGTCCCGTTCGGTGGATCGGCGACGCTCCCACCAGGCGTGCGCCAGCTCGTGGACCGCCGCCTCTTCCTGCGTGCCGCGCAGCATCACCAGGCCGCGGTCGCCGAACCAGTAGCCGCCACCCATCGGTTCGTCGAGAGTGCCGACCTCCAGTCGCAGCGTCTTGAAGTACTCGACCGCCTCACGCGTGAACGGCTGGCGCGCGAAGAGGTCCTCGAACCAGCGGCGGGCGTCCTGGGGGTGGGCCATTTCGGTGAAGCCGAAGTATTCCCGCATCTCGGGACTGGCAGGAACGCGGCGCCAGCCCTCCCGCGGCTTGCGGCCGAACAACCCCAGCTTCACCGCGCGTCAGGCGGCATTGCCGAGGAAGCTGTGCACGCGCTCGGTCAGCGCGGTGACGACGGGCAGGGAGCGCAGGCGCTGGTAGCTACGCGAGCGTCGGTACAGCGCCAGACTGCCGAGGTGCAGGCCGCGGAGGACCGCGCGCGAGAAGCGGCCGCGCCCCGGCCCGAGATCGCGACAGTAAATCAACCGCGGCGCGGCTTCCAGCCGGCCGGCCAGGATCGCGCGGGCGACCGCGTCGGCCAGCACCTCCTCGCGCAGCTCGTTGGCGGGTCGTTCGCCCGGCGCGCGGCCGGGCACGTACTCGAAGCGCGCCGCTAGCGCCAGCTCAGGACCATCGGGCCCCAGCAGCGCGTGCGCGACCAGGTGCGCGTACACCTCGAGGCGCTGCTCGTCGTCCAAGTCACGCGAGACCACCAGCTCGGTGCCGCGCGGGCTCGAGAGCAAGAAGCCTTTGAGATCGTGCAGCGCGGCGCTCTCGTCACAGCGCACTCCGAGCTCCTCGAGCAGCCGCCGCGCCGCCACGGCGCGCTGGTGCGGCTCCCACGGCGTGCTCGGCAGCGTGTGCAACCGCAGCACGCGCGCGAGATTGGCGGCCGTGGTCTCAGCCTGCGGGACGAGGCGCGCCATCAGCCCGACTCGCCACCTGGCTCGGAGGTCTCGATGCCCAGGATGTGCCACAGCAGCCGCGTGCGCACGACGACCTGGTCAGTCAGGCTGAGCTGTCGGTAGCTGCGCAGCAGGTCGTCGAAGGCGCGCAGGTCGGCGGCATGCCAGGGCAGGTAGTAGCCGGCGAGCGCCAGAAGCTGCTTGAAGGCGCGACTGCTGAGCGCTTCACAGCACAGCGCCCAGCCGACCATGCGCTCGAGTGTCAGCGGTGCGTCGAGCACGCCTTGCTCGTAGCGGCTGACCATGCTCTGGGTTACGTGGTAGCCGAGGTCCTCCAGTTCGCCGGCGAGTCGCGCCTGACTGCGCGAACCGGTGCCGGCCGCGGCATCCGCCTGGCGCAGCTCGCGCAGGCTCGAGCCGACGCGGCTTTTGATCGCCGACCAGCGGGCCACCTGCACTTCATCACGATCACTCATCTGCCAAGTGGGAGCATAGCGGCTTGCCGGTGCTGTCAGCTATGCGCCCCAGACATGGCTGCGCGACGGCGCGGTCTGCCAGAGTACAGGGGCCACGCCGGGCGTGGGCAATGTGGCCACGCCCGGTGCAGATGGGGTATTGTACGTTCGGAAAGGACTGAATTTACCGATGCAGCTTTCGAGCGCGGCAGGTGTCGTCTCTCGGCTCCGGCGCCTGGTGTTCGAGACTCACCAGCCCATCCAGTTCCTCGACATCACGGATGCGGTCGCCGAACTCGTGCGCGTCGCCGGCCTGCGGGAGGGCGTGGCCAACGTCTTTTCCCGCCACACCACCGCCGCGGTCTGTCTGCAAGAAGACGAGCCGCTGCTGCTCGAAGACCTGCGCGAGTTCCTGCAACGCATGGCGCCCGCCGAAGCGCACTACCGCCACAACGATTTTCGGGTGCGCACCGTGCACATGCATGACCACGAAAGCCCCAACGGCCACGCCCACTGCCAGCAAATCGTGCTGGGCAGCAGCGAGTCGATCCCCGTCGCCGACGGCGAGATGCTCCTGGGCCAGTGGCAGCGCATCTTCCTGGTAGAGCTAGACGGCCCGCGGGAGCAACGCGAGGTCGTGGTTCAAGTCCTCGGCACCCCTGACTAAATACGTCTACTTCGCACGCCGCTGGACATCAGCGTTCTGCACATGCTTATGCACCCCGCTGCACTCGGTGTTCTCAGCGTGTTTTGGCACGCCGCTTCGCGGCGGAGGGGCGCTGCCCCTCTACCCCGCTGGCTTAGCCGACAAGAGTTGACCACAGCTGTCGGCCGCGTGTTCGACAAGAGGGGGAGCTCCGCTCCCCCCGGAAACCCCCACGGGGCTTCGCCGATGGATGCCATCGTGACCTTCGGTATCAGATCTCTTTGTCGCCCTGGTCGGTGACCAACGTGGTCAGTCAATTTGTGTTTGAGCAACCGAAGGTCCGGATGTGCGCGGCCGCCGAAGGCCGTGGGGACTGGGGAGCGGAGCTCCCCAGCGTAGCGCGCCCGAGTTGACAACTGTGGTCGACTTTTGTCGGCCACGCCAGCGGGGTAGAGGGGCAGCGCCCCTCCGCCGCGCAGCGGCGTGCCAAAGCACGCGTATCAAACCCTTACTATTGCGGCGTACTTTGGCTGCTATCCAGGAGTCGCCTCGGGTTGTCTCGGCGCGGGCCACGCGCAGCGCGCAGCGGGCTACCTGGCTCGGGATACTGGCGCTGCTCACCGTCTTGTCGGTCGGCAGGCTGGTGTTCACGGCGTTCAGTTATGGCGTGCCGGCCTGGTTCGACGAGGAGCTCAACCCGCTCATTGACTTGCTGGTGCACGGCCAGCCGATTGCCAGCGTCGATGCGCGGCAGTACGGGGTGGTCGTGTTCCTGGTGTTCGACCCCGCGCTGCGGGCGCTTGGCGCCAATCTGCCGGCGCTGGCCCTGTACGCGGCCTGCGTGGCCCTGCCGTGTCTGGTGGCCGCGTATGTGCTGATCGCCCGCCGCTATGCGGAGGACGACCCGGCCCACTGGCTGGTGCTGGCGCTGGCGTGGTCGAGCGCAGTGCCGCTGCTGTACGTCATCGCCCAGCACATGGTCGACACCTGGCAGCTGCTGTTCGTCAGCGCGGCGTTGTTCCTGTTCACGGGCTCCGCCCGCCAGCAGCGGTTCGCGGGCCTTCCGCTGGCGGCGGCCACGTTGACCAAACTGCTGCCCGCGCTGTTGCTGGCCTACCTGGCGGTCCGCTTCTGGCGCGCGGCGGCGATCGGCGTCCTAGGCATCCTCGTGCTGCTCGGCATCGGCCAGGTGCTGTATGGCACGTTGATGGGCTTCGGCTACCCCCTGACGATGCTGTCCGTGGGGGGTGACACCGTCGCGCGCTGGTCGACCCACTTCGAGAACAACTCGGCCCGCGGGCTCATCTTCAAAGTCGCCGACGGCTTCCGCCTGCAGGGTGACACGACCAACTACGTGCTGAGCCCGACCGAGCTCCCCGTGCTCAGCATCCTGGCGTACGCCGCGGCGGCCGCCTTGATTGGCTACCTGTTCTTCGCGGCGTGGCGCGGACGCCATCACGATTCCAGCGCGCGGCGCTCGATCGAATTCGGTCTGGGTCTGGTGACGATGCTGCTCGTGTCGCCGCACACCGCCCAGGACTACCTGGTGACCGTGCTGCCGATTTTCGGCGTGTGGCTGTTCCTGTGGTCCCGCGGCTTGCCGCGGCCGTGGGGTGTTGGCCAGAGCATCCTGGCGGCGGCAGCGGCGGTGCTGATCGGCGTGTTCGTGCCGATGAACCTGGCTGCTCGCGCGCTGCCGCTCGGCTGGCTGCTGTCGGTGACAGGCAACAGCAACAACTCGCTGTTCGTCGACCAGATTGGCTCGGCGATCGGACCCTACGAGTTCTTCGGGTTTCCGGGCGTGGGCCTGCTCCTGGCGTGGGTCGTCCTCATGCGGCTCGAGCGCCAGAGCGCGGCAGGATGAGTGGCCTCCACCTGGTCGTCGTCGTGGCGATGGTGCTGGCGGCGGTCTCGGTCGACGCCACCGAGCAGTACACGAGCCGCTACCACAGCTTGCCCGTCATCGACTGGTTGGAGTCGCGCCCGCCACTGACCGACTCGGCGGACCTGCCGAGCGCGATCGACCTGGCCCGCGACGTCTCACGCGCGCTGCCGCTGCTGGTCATTCGCAACGATGCGCGGACGCAGATGCCCGTCTTTGGGCCGCCCAGCTCGGTCCAGCGCGTCGTGGGTGGCGTGCGGGATGCGGCGCGAATTGACCTCGGCACACCTGGCAGCTTCCCTGCCGACGCGGTGCCCGTGACGGCAAGACTGGACGTCCTCGTGTTCGACCGAGAGCCGCGCGCGGACGCCTGGGCGCAGCTCATGGGCAGGGCGATGGACATCCGCGATCCCGACAGCGGCTTGCCGCAGGTCCGCACCGCAGGACCCGAAGAGGCGGACGTGGTGTGGCTTGCCGCGCCAGGCTCCAACCCGGCCGGCATTGCGACGGTGGTCGGACATCGCGGCGCGGTGGCCTTCGAGCTGCAGGTCAGTTTCCGGCCGAGCGGCCATGCCAGCGCGGCGCAGCTGATCGACCTGTCCGCGCGAGCCGAGGTGCTGGCACGCGGCGCGGCGGCGGTGTGGGCGAATGGGCTCACGCCGTCCGGGTGATGGCGCGATTCGTTGACCTTCTTCTGGCCGGCCTGGTGCTGGGCCTGAGTGGCGTGAGCGTGGCGCTGGTTGGCGTGTTGCTCCGGGGCCGGCGGCGGCGTGGCGACAAGCGGCGGCGGATCGTCTACCTGGGGACGGGCCAGATCGCGCAGGTCTTCCCGCGCAATGGCGTGAACTTGTTCCTCGAACGCGAGTGCAGCGACTTCGACGGTTACTTCGAGCAGTTGTGGAACGTCCACTTCCCCGCGGGAACCCGCGGCAAGCTGGACCTCACTCCGCGCCACCACCTGCTCGACGTCGACTTTGCCGAAAGCCTGCCGGACCAACTGCGCCTCACCTCACTCGTCTGGCGCGAGACGCGGTTCCTGCTCTGGCTGCTGCCGTTCCTGGTCCACTGCCGCGCGTCGGTGCTGACGGCCACCAACCCGTACCTGCAGGGACTCAACGCCGCCATTGCCAGCAGACTGCTCGGTTTGCCGTACGCGGTCATCATCACCCGCGACTACGATTGGGACTGGGCAGTGCTCGGCAAGCAAGCATTTCGATCGGTGTATCCAACGCGGCGGCTCGAACGCGCCGTTGGCCGCTGGGTGTTGCGTCACGCGGACCTGGTGCTGGCCGATCGCCAGTACTACCGCGACTTCGCGGTCCGCAACGGCGCCGCGCCAGGGCGGGCGATTGCGACGCGCGTGCTGGCGGATACCGCTTTCGTCACAGCTCGCGCCGACCCGGCGGTCCGCGAACGCTACGCGCCCGGTCCTGGTCCGTTGCTTACGTACGTGGGCCGACTCGACGCCGACAAGTTTGCTCTGGACCTGGTGGACTGTCTGAGGCTGGTCAAACGCCGCTTCGCCAACGTTCGCCTGGTTTGCGCTGGCACCGGTTCACAGTCGGACGAGATGCAGCGCCGCGCGGATGACCTGGGGCTCAGCCCCAACCTGCGGCTCCTCGGCAGTCTGCCGCTGGACGAGCTGCCCGCTCTGCTGGCCAGCAGCGACGCGTTCGTCGCGCCACACATGGGCTACACGCTGATCGAGGCCGGTCTGACGGGCGTGCCGGTGGTGACCTACGACTACGACTTCCACGCCGAGATCGTCAGCGACGGCCAGACGGGCTACCTGGCGCCGCTGCGCGATGTGGCCTCGCTTGCGGAGCGGGTCTGCCGTGTCCTGGACGATCCGGCCGCGGCGCGCGGGTCAGTCGGCGCGAAGCTGCGTGAGCGGCTGCTGCGCGAGCACAGCCTCGAGGCCGTGGTGCCACTGTATCGCCAGGCGTACGACCGGGTCCTGGGCGCGAGCGCGTGACGGTATCCGTGGCCGCGCCGGCCCGCCCGGACGCGCGCATCGCAACGGCCAGCCCGACGAAGGTCTACGCCGCCGCGCTGGCGTTCTGGATGGCCACTCGGGTGCTGGTCCTCGCCCACCAGGGCGCCTGGCCGTGGATGAACTCGTTCGTGGTCGACGCCGCGCGCGGCATCCTCGTCGGTGACTGGAACGACGCGGTGCGACCGCAATTGCCGGCGGTGCTGGGCGTGCCGGTCGTGCTTGCCGGCGCCAACGAGCAGCAGACCGTCGCCGTGCTGTATCTGCTGGCCAGCCTGGTGCAGTTCGGCGCGTTTGTCGTGGTGCTACGGGCGATCTTTCCAGACAGACTCCAGGAACAAAGCATCGGCCTGCTGGTGTTTGTGCTGATCCCCTTCAACCACTCGATCCATCACTACCGCGACATGCCGGTGGTGCTGGCCAGCGCGGCAATCTTTCTCATGAGCGCGGACATCGTGCGCCGGTTTCGCACCTCCGAGCCCGGGCGCATCACCATTCGCGACGGACTGCTTCTGCTCGGTTTGATGCTGCTCGGCATTTGGAGCCGCATCGAGGTCCTGGCGTTCGTGGCCGTGCTGCTGGCGGGCCTGCTGCTGGTCTACCGGCGGCGGGCGCTCAAGGTCGCCGCGGCGTACGCCGCGGCGGCCGTCGTGGTGACGTGCACGCTGCTGGTCATGTACCAGGTCGAAGCCGTCGATCTGTCCCAGGCCTGGTTCTATACGGCGCACACCTTCCTGGACAGCACGCCCGATTCCTGGCTGAGTCCCGAATGTCAGGCCGATCCCACCGAAAACTGCCGCGAGGCCGACGGCCTGGCGTACTTCGGTCCGGCCAACCTGCGCGCCGGGGTGATTCCGCTGGCGCTCAACCACCCGTGGACCACGGTCGAAAAGTCGGTGCGCAGTGCCTGGGACAACACGTGGATCCTGGTCGGGCCCAACCTGTCCACGTTCCCGGGTGTCGTGCCGTTCCTGGTCTTGCTGGTCGCCTTCGTGCCGGCTGTGCGGGCGGCATACGCGCAGATCTCCACCGCGGCCTGGATCGTCGTCGTGGCGATCATGGCCGAAAGCGTCTTGCCGCCGCTCACCTGGGCGCCGCCGCACCCCCAGTACCACGTCGCGCTCGTCCTGCCGTTTGTCGTCCTGCTCGTACCCGCGCTCCTGGCACTGGTGCGCATGCCGCGCGGCCGCTGGGTGGCGCTGGGCTTCGCGCTGGCCAACGTCGGCCTGAGCGCGTTCCGCTACACGCGCTACCCCGGGTATTGACACGATGACTCGCCGCGGCGTGTGGATCGGCGCGTTCGCCGTCCTGGCCTTCGCCCAGACCCTGGCGTACTACGTCTACCTGCGCGACGATCCCGGCAACTACAACGGCGCCGGCGCCTCCGGCGACCAGGTCGCCTACGTCGACCTGGCTCAGCAAGTCCTGCACGGCACGTGGCAAGGCGCGGTGCACTACATGCCCGGCCTCCCCGCCGTGATTGCCGCCAGTCAGCTCGCCTTCGGCGATCCGCGCCTCGGCATCGCGGTGGTGCAGGGCCTGATCTACGCGGCGCTGGTGCTGTACGCGGCGCGGCTGGCGGCTCGCGCCTTCGGCGAGGCGGCGTCCGTGTGGGCCGCGGCGTGCGTCGGACTGAACCCGGCCATCGGCTATTACGCCGCGCAGGCGCTGACCGAGTTTCTCACCGGCGCCGTGCTGCTTCTGCTGGTGGGCGCCATCTACGCCTGGGCACGCTCGCCGTCCTTCGTCGCCGCGGGCTGGGCGGGCGCCCTGATTGGCGCCGCCGCCTACCTGCGCGCCGAGTACCTGGTCCTGGCCGTCATCTTCGCGGCGATCCTGGTCTGGCTGCGCGGCCGACTGGTCCTCGGACAGGCAGCGGCTCTTATCGGCGCCACGGCCCTGGTGATGGCTCCGTGGGTCGCCAGGTACGCGGTGACCACCGGCCAGCCGGCGCTCTACAACGCGAGCCCGTTTTCGAACCTGGTGCTGATGGGTACCTGGTTCCGCGTCTTCGACGCGCAGACGTTCTCAGAGCTCCAGCAGATCGAAACCGCGCCAGGCTCCAGAGAGGAAGCCATCGCGCGCGCGGCGACCGTCGGTCCGCGTCCGGAGCTGTCGCAACGCTACATGGAACAGGCGCGCGGACCCTACGAATTGCCGCTCGGCCAGACCCTCAGCCTCGCGCTGGGCAACGTCCAGCTGAACCTGCGCCAGTTCCTGGTCAATCATCTCGCCGAGGCGCCGATTCTGATCTGGGCCGGGCACACGCCGGTGCGCCAGGCGGACGCGCAGAACCTGCCGACGACCGCCCGCTATCTGATCTGGGGCTCAGAGCTGGCGCTGCTGCTGCTCGCGCTGTGGCAGTCAGTCCGCGCGTACGGCGCGCAGGAGACGCGGCCAATCGCCCTGAGCTTCGTGGCGATCGTCGGCTTTCTCACCCTGGTCCACATCGTGGTCGCCGTCGACGAACGCTTCACGACCCCCGCGTTGCCGCTGGTGGGCCTGTTCGCCGGGAGTCGGCTGGCCGACCTGGCGCGGGGGCGGCAACCGGCGGCGGTAAGGTACGCGTCATCACCATGAGCCTGGTCGATCTCCTGGCAAGCGAGGAGGCGCTCGACGAGCTGAAGGACCGCGCCTCGCGGCTGCCGAGCATCCAGCTCTCTGAGCGCGCCGTGTGCGACCTCGAGCTGCTGGCGGTGGGCGGGTTTTCGCCGCTGGATCGCTTCATGTCGCAGGGCGACCACCAGCGCGTGGTGCACGAGATGCGCCTGGCCGACGGAGCGCTCTTTCCGATTCCGATCAGCCTGCCCATCGATCCGACGACGTCGGCAGTCCATCTCGATCGCGATGTGGCGCTCAGAAACGCCAGAAATGACCTCCTGGCCATTCTCACGGTCGAGGAGATCTATGAATGGGATCGCGAAGAGGTCGCCACGGAGGTATTCGGCACCACCGACCTGCGGCACCCGCTGGTCGTGGAGATGCGGCGCTGGGGTCCGCTCAACATTTCTGGTCGGCTGCAGGTCCTGCGGCTGCCGCCGCGCTACGATTTCCGCGATCTGCGGCTGACGCCGATCCAGGTCCGCGAGCGCCTGGCGCGGGCCGACCATCCGAATGTGGTCGCGTTCCAGACGCGGAATCCTCTGCATCGCGTCCACGAGGAGCTGACCAAGCGCGCGATCGACCGGCTGGATGCCACGCTCCTGCTACATCCCAGCGTCGGGATGACGCGGCCGGGCGACGTGGATCACTTCACGCGCGTGCGCACGTATCGCGTTCTGGCGGAGCGTCACTACCCGGCGGACCGCGTGGTGCTGGCGCTGTTGCCGCTGGCGATGCGGATGGCGGGTCCACGCGAGGCGGTGTGGCACGCGTTGATTCGGCGCAACTACGGGGCCAACTATTTCGTGGTCGGGCGTGACCACGCCAGTCCGGGCGTGGACTCCACCGGGCGAGCCTTCTATGGTCCGTATGATGCGCAGGTCCTCCTCCAGCAGCATCAGCAAGAACTCGGCGTGCAGATGGTGCCGTTCGAGGAGCTGGTCTACCTGCCGGACGAGGACCGCTACGAGGAGGCGTCGCGCATCTCTCCAGGAGCGCGCATCTCGGTGATCTCGGGAACGCAGGTTCGCGAGGAGTATCTGAATCGCGGCCGCCAACTGCCGGCGTGGTTCACTCGACCAGAAACTGCCGCCATTCTGGCGGATACCTATCCGCCGCGGCATCGCCAGGGCGTGTGCGTGTGGTTTACCGGGCTGAGTGGCGCCGGCAAGTCCACCACCGCGGAGGTGCTGACGACGCTCTTGCTGGAGTACGGCCGCCAGGTCACGCTGCTGGATGGCGACGTGGTGCGCACGCACCTCTCCCGCGGGCTCGGGTTCAGTCGGGACGACCGCGATACGAATATCCGACGCATTGGCTTCGTCGCCACAGAGATCGTGCGGCACGGCGGCGTGGCGGTGTGCGCCGCGATCAGCCCGTATCGCGCGACGCGCAACGAGGTACGCCAGATGGTCGGCGCCGATCACTTCGTGGAGGTGTTCGTGGATACGCCGCTGGAGGAGTGCGAGCGGCGCGACTCGAAAGGCATGTACGCGAAGGCGCGGCGCGGCGAGATCAGCGGCTGGACGGGGATCGACGATCCCTACGAGGCGCCGCAGCACGCGGAAGTGGTGCTGGAGACGCTGAGGAGCTCGGCGGAGGACAACGCCAGGCTGATCCTGAAGTGTCTGGCCTCGCAAGGTTTCGTCCGCGTACGTGATGCAGTGTCGACACCCGGGGTAAATCAGTGAATTCCCGGGCGACGACTCGGCGCAGGTCGATGACAGTCCCAATGACGACACCTTGGGTGACAGGTTTGACCACCACCACAAGTGTGATGACAGTCACGGAGGAGACACGGTGACCACCACGGGTGTGAACCCCCGGACCCAACAACCTGGGGCGGAGCGCCAACGATCCCCTGAAGTGACGTTTTTCATGATCGTCACGCCCCGCGATGCGGTCATCGCCGACTACGCGGTTCGCAGTTATGCGCGCATCAAGGACCTGGACTTCACGCTGTACGTCTACTCCAACTACCTGCTGCCAGATCAGAAGGCCTACTACTTCCCGCGCTGGGAGGCGCTGCCGTTCGTCCACGTCGCCCGCAACCCGCACCATGACGCCGACATCGCCGCCATCGGCGGCCGCATCGCCGAACACAAGCTGGAAGGTCCGTTCGAATATTGCGACCCGATCTGGGACCGGGAATTGCCGAAACTCACCACGCCGTACGTCGCCACGGTGGACGCGGACTTCGAGATCATCCGGCCCCGGTTCCTCACCACGATGATGCGCAGACTGCGGGCCGAAACGGACCTGGTGGCGATGTCGACGGACTACTCGCCCACTGGCGTCGTCTTCGAGCCGTACACCGGCAACACGATCATCCTGAACGAGCGCAACCACACCTGGTTCTGCATTTACCGGTACCAGGCCTTCGAGCTGTCGCAGGTGTCGCACGCGTTCCACCGCGAGATGCTGGTCGGCGCGCCGGTCGAGCGCAATTGCTGGGATAGCTGCGCCTACTTTCAGAAGTCGCTGCGTGACAGAGGCTTGCGGCTGGACCACCTGCACGGCAAGTACAGTCGTGATTTCATCCACTACGGGGCGTTTTCCAAGAACACCACCGTGACGCGTGAGTCGGTAGCGACGTTCCGCCGGCTGGCGATTCTCGAGAACAGCATGCCGCGCCGCTTTTCGGGCACGTTCCGTCGCGCGCGGACGCTGATGCTGCCGAAGCTGGAAAACAACCGCTATCAGTGGGTGCGCGAGGCGCCGATCCGCTGGTGACGGAGTTTGCGATCCGCGCCGAACACCTGGGCAAGCGTTATCGCCTTGGCGAGCGCGAGACCTACCGTGCCTTGCGGGATACGCTGACCTCGGCCGTCAGCGCGCCCATCCGCCGACTGCGCTCCAGTGGTGTCGGGACCGCGCGCGACAACACGATCTGGGCGCTGCGCGACGTGTCGCTCGAGGTTGCCCCTGGCGAGGTCCTCGGCGTCATCGGCCACAATGGCGCCGGCAAAAGCACGCTGCTAAAAATCCTCTCGCGAATTACGGAACCGACCGAAGGCCGCGCGGAGGTCCGCGGACGCGTCGGCAGCCTGCTGGAGGTCGGCACCGGCTTCCACCCGGAGCTGACCGGGCGGGAGAACATCTTTCTCAACGGCGCGATTCTGGGCATGAAGCGCGCCGAGATCGCTCGCCGCTTCGACGAGATGGTCGCCTTCGCCGGCGTCGAGCGCTTCATCGACACCCCCGTCAAGCGCTATTCCAGCGGCATGTACCTGCGGCTCGCTTTCGCGGTGGCGGCGCACCTGGAGCCGGAGATCCTGCTGGTCGACGAAGTGCTGGCGGTCGGTGACGCGGCGTTCCAGAAAAAGTGTCTCGGGCGCATGAGCGAGGTCGCGCGCGAGGGTCGCACCGTCCTGTTCGTCAGCCACAACCTGCCGAGCATCGAGAAGTTGTGTCAGCGGGTGATCGTGGTCGACGGCGGACGCCTGGTCATGCAGGGCGACCCGGTCACGTGCATCGCGGCCTACCTGGGTGCGCATGCGGAGCCCAGCTCCGGCGTGGACCTCGCCTCGGTGCCGCGCCTGGACCCGCGGCTGGTGCCCGTCTATACCCACCTGGAATTGCGCGCGACCGACGGCACGCCGGTCTCGGCGGTCGGCTCAGGCGAAGCCCTGGAGTTCCACCTCTCGTACGCCGCCGCCGAGGACATTCAGAGCCCGAGTTTCGGGATCATCGTCTCCAACGGCATGGGCATGCCGCTGTTTTTCCTGCAGACGCGAACCCAGCACGGGCTCTGGGAAACGGCGCCGTCGAGCGGCCGCGTGGTCTGCCGTCTCGACGAGGTGCCGCTGGTGCCCGGCGAGTACCTGCTCACGATCGGATGCATGAGCGGAGAGCGGCAACTGGACCTGCTGGAGCACGTGGCGAGCTTCAGCGTAGAACCGCGCGACTTCTTCGACAGCGGCTATTTGCCACACCCGTTGAATGGGCCGGTGCTGATTCGCTCCGAGTGGGACCTTCGCGAGGACATGGCTTTCTCGAACGATCAGGGCTACGAGGTGGCGTCTGAGTCGTCCGACATCCTCGGTACGCCCGCATGAGCCAGGGGAAACTTTTCACTGACGAACACGTCGGGGTCAATCGTGCGCTCCGGCTCCAGGGCCTCGGGATCGAGCGTGCGCTCCGCGTGGGGTTTTTTGTCTTCTGTTTGCTGAGCGTGGCGTTTTACGTCGCTCGCTTCTGGAGCGTGCTCGCCGCCGGCGAGCTGTTTCACCGCCTCGGCTTCGACTGGACCCTGTTCTACGCCCAGGCGATGGCGCTGCGGGCGGGCGCCGGATCCGGCATTTACGACCAGGATGTGATCAACCAATACCTCCAGCCGCTCCTCAAGTATTACGGCGGGCCGCTGACGTCGCTGGACGGCTGGCCGCAGCCCTACCCACCATTTTTCGCGGCGGTCCTGGCGCCGCTGACATTGCCGCCCGCGCCGATCTCGTTTGCGCTGTGGCTGGGCCTGTCGCTGGCGGCCGCTCTGTTCCTGGCCTATCGCGTTCACCAGTTCCTGCCCCAACTGGGCAGGCTCGGCGCGCTGCTCGCCATCCTGGCGGCCGTGCCGGTCGCGTGGGGCCTGTTCATGGGTCAGCCGATGGTGCTGCTGGCGGTCGCGGTCAGCGAAATGTTCATTTCGTTGAAGGCTGGCCGCGACTTCCGTGCGGGCGTGTGGCTTTCAGCGCTGTTGTTGAAGCCCCAGTACGCGCTGCTCTTTGGCGTGTTCCTCCTGTGGAAGCGGCGCTGGCACGCGGTGGCTGGCGCGATCCTGGGCGGCAGCCTCCTGCTGATCCTCGGCGCGGTCACCGCTGGCCCGAGCAGCTACCTGAATTTTGCCTCCGCGATCGGCGCGATGAGCGACCTGCACGGCGGCGTGGCCGGCGCGAACCTGATGATGAACTGGCGGGCGATCGTGATCGCCGTCCGGCCCACCATCGGCGAAAATACGGGCCTCACGATCGTTTGGACGCTGTCGATCCTGACGATGCTCGTCGCGTTGCTGCCCTTCCGCGGCAAGTGGGAGCCCAATGCGCCCGCGTTTGGCCCAAAATTTTGCGTGCTGACGCTGGGCGCACTCGTCGGCAGCTACCACAGCCATCCGCACGGCGCGGCATTGCTGATCGTGCCGCTCGCGGCGGCGTGGGCGACTTCCGTCTTCCAGATCACTACTCGGCTGGTGACCTGGCTGGCGGTCTACGTCCCGACGTTCATCGTGATCTGGGTGACGGGGGTCATGGAGGGCCTGGCCGTGTCGCCGGACAGCGACGTCCCGCTGTGGACGGTCTGGCCGAACGTTTTGCCGGCGGTGCTGTTCATGCTCGCGTTCGGTCTGATGAGCGTGGACGTGTGGAACAGCCAGCGTGCGCACCGTTCGTGACGTCGTGGCGGCCGGCGCCACGGTTGCCCTGCGTCCATTCGGCTACGAGATTCGCGACCGGGTGCTCAGCGAAAAACCGGAGGGTTTCCCCGGTTACCTCGAGGCCGCGCAGCGGTTGGGCATGGACGTCAACGACTACGAGGAAACCGAGCTAGGCTGGTACCCGGCCGAGGCGCTGCTGTCGGCAACGTTGTTTCCACATCTGCAACCGGACGCGGTGGTGTGCGAGGTTGGCCCGGGGACGGGCCGCTTCTCGCGCTACATCCTGCCGCGCATTCCACGCGGGCAGCTCCACCTGGTGGACCATTCGCCGTGGATGGTGCGCTTTCTGCGCGGGTATTTCCGCAATCAGTCCAACGTGGTGGTGCACCTGGGCGACGGCCAATCGCTGCCCATGCCGAACGACAGGTGGATGGACGTGGTGTTCGTGGCCGGCACCGTGATCGCGCTCGAGCTGGGCACGATCCAGCGTTACGCCGTGGAATTCGCCCGGGTGCTCAAGCCAGGCGGACTGGTCGTCTTCGACTACCTGGACCCGACGACCGACGACGGCTGGGCGCATCTGCACACCGAGGGCCGCCGGCTGGCGGACGTGTACTCGTATCACGCGCCAGAAGTCATCGACCGCGTCTTCACGGACGCCGGCTT
>JAFAOS010000492.1 GCA_019247515.1 Chloroflexota bacterium
GGTCATCTTGTGCGGACCACTTGCTGCCAACATTAACAAAACAACGGCGGCGATCGTGCTCGTCCCAGGCGCCGCCGTGAAGTACGCAATCGCGACCAGGATGGGTCGCTGGCGTGCGGAGCGCGGCCATTTCGAAGCCCTGGCGCCGACCGTGGCCGCGGATGCGCATCCACGCGACCATTGGCCGGCCATGAACAGGCCCATGCCGATTTGTTGCAGGAGTTGGGCAGCAGGCCTTCCGCGGCATGTAGATCAGCATGCCCGTGTCCGATGGCGAGCACCATCTCGCTGTAGTGGCGCACGAAGTGTCCAGCGGCCAGAACGCCGGACGGAAGCCAGCGACCTGGACGCCGCGCGTAGCGAGAGAATGTAGCTCTAGTTCCCGGGCGGAAGGACCCAGGTTGTCGACTCCGACGAGAAGTAGCGCTTCGGTGGTGCTAGGCAAGAGTTCGATACGCACCGGTGGCCGAGCCGGTCAGACACCTGGCGTTTGCGAGCACGTTGTCGACCGCGAAGCCGGTCGCGAGAAAGCCCTCGACGTCGCGCGGCAGATCGGATACACGCACATCGACGTCCTGGATCCGGCTTCGATCCGACCGATGAGGGCCTGACGCTCAGTTTACAGAGTTTGGCCCTCCAACAAATATTGGAGAACGCCTCTTCGGCCGGTTGACCTCTCTTGCCTGGGAGTGCGGCTTCTGGCTGGATCAGAGGTGTAGCGCGAATCGCTGCGGACTCGGCTTTCGCATCACCTGGCCCACGCGATGACCTCAGCAGCGCAGCCGTCACACGATGCCTCCAACTGCATCGGCTTGTTGGCACCGCTGATCGGAAGCGACCTCCAGTCCGAACCTGCTGGCCTTAATCCGGCACCCCTAATGGGACGCTCATGACGCTGACGTCCGACCGCGATAACAACTCCAGCTTCAGGCGCGAGCCGAGATAGTTGCGGACCAGCGGATGCCACCAGCGCCTCGTCGCCGTTTCGGGGATCGCTACAGTCACCAGTGTTCGGCCAGTAGAAGACTGCGCGTACTCGATGTACCGCAAGATGGCCGACGTTGTTTCGCGCCCCGGTGACTCGAGCACTACCAGGGGCACCGGGAGGCCCAGCGACTGCCAATCTTGCTGCAACCTCGCACCGGCCTCGCGGTCATCAGTCACATGCACAGCCTCGACCACCACACCACCCCGCGGGTGACGCCCATTGCTCACCGCTTCACGTTCAGAGGGGCGTTGGCCGAGCAATGACAACACGAAGCCGATCGCGTGCAAGGTTACCCGGTCCGCGCCTTCCACGGGCACCAGGACACAGTGTTGTGTCCGCTCGGCGATCGCCTCTACGAACTGCTCAGACTGCGAGGCATCGATAGCCGCGATCGCTCTGAGCCGCTTCTGGTGGGTGCCCAGCGAGTGCAGCAAATACACCAGCACAGGCACGCAGATGACGATCAGCCAGGCGCCGTCGCGGAACTTGCTGGTCAGCACCACGACCAGCACAACTGCGGTCGTCACGGCGCCGAGCGCGTTGGCCCCGAGACGCCACTGCCAGCCGGACTCGTGCCGACGGCGATGATATTGGACCATGCCCGCTTGCGACAGGGTGAACGTCAGGAATGCGCCGATGGTAAACAGCGGCGCCAAGCCGTTCAGGCTGCCGCCGAAAGCAACGAGCAGGATCGCCGAAACGGCAGCGACCATAAGGATGCCGTTGGAAAACGCCAGCCGCGTCCCGCGTGCGGCGAAGGCGGATGGCAAATAGCTGTCCTGGGCCAGCAGCGCGAGCAGCCGAGGAAAATCAGCAAACCCGGTGTTGGCGGCGAGAATCAGCATGAGTAACGCCGCGCCCTCCACAACCAGAAACAGCGGTCCACGGCCCACCAGCGTGCGCGTGATCTGCGAATGGACGGTTTCGACTTCGGTCGGATCCGCCAGAACCCCGAATTGACCGGCGAGAAAGCCAATACCCAGAAACATGGCCGCGAATAGCGCTGCCATGATCACCAACGAAACACTCGCGTTGCGGCTGGACGGCTCCTTGAGGTACGGAACCCCGTTCGAGATCGCTTCGATGCCCGTGAGCGCCACGGCGCCAGATGAGAACGCCCGCAACAGCAGCAACACGCCGACCACCCCGGCCGCGTCGGCAGCAGACTGTACGCCTGCCTGGGCCGTTTCGGGTGGGGTGTATTGCGGCAATGCGCCGCGCATCGCGAGTGCGACACCAAAGGCGAGCACACCTAGCGTGCCAATCACATACACATAGACAGGTGCGGACAGCAGCGCGCCAGCGGCACGGATGCCGCGCAAGTTTGCCAAGGTGATAAGCGCCAGGGCGGCCAGGCACAGCAGCACCCGCCAGTCGGCCAACTGTGGAATGCCGGAGGTCAGGGACTGAATCCCCGTCGCGATCGACACCGCCACGTCGAGCGTGTAGTCGATCAGCAACGCTGCGGCGCCGATGACGCCGAGAAATGGCCCAAAGTTGTCGCTCGCAACGATATAGCCGCCGGCGCCGCTCGGATATGCCTTGATCGTCTGCAGGTACGACACTGCAAGGATTGCCAGCAGAGCCGCGATCGCAACCGTGACCGGGAACGCCTTGGCGATTCCCGCCGGACCTGCCTCGCCCAGGTGGAGGATCATCTCCTCGGGCCCGTAGACGCTCGAGGCGATCATGTCCGAGCCGATCAAGGCCACCGCGGTCAGGACGGTCAGCCGCTCTAAGTTCTGCAGGCGGCTCGGCAGAGGCCGACCAAGCACGACGTCACGCGCGCGGTGTAAGGTGCGGCCGAGCTTGCTCGTTCGCGCAGGTTCCCCGGCCACCGTGTAGATGTCTGGCGCGACACGCCGCACGCCGCTCAGTGTCTGGGGTTCGGACATGTCGGTGGGTCTCGCGGCCATTTGTCAGGCAGGTGAGTCTCTGAAGCAGACAGCATGCCAACCTCGTGCAGAACGCGTCCCACGGGGCGCCGCGGCCGGCTGTCGTCGCCAGGCCCGCGCCCACTCGATGGCCCGCGAATCCGTGGCGGAGCTCGGTATTTTGAAGAGGTATTGGTACGTTCGAACACGCCAAACCCCGCCGCAGCTGCTCGGGCGCGATGTAATCCGGTCTGCCGCCTGCATCCAACAGGCGGGAGAGCTCGTCGACACGGTCGGCGGTCCACATACCGCATCTGGTCAGTGGTGTCGTCCGTCGGGGTCCGCGACGACATGGACGTCGACGCCGCCCGCCAGGCACAGCAGATTCTGGACGACCGAACGACGCAGCATCTCGTGCAAACGCCGTGTCATGAGTCGCCGATAATAATGCTGTACACATTCTTTTCGTGGCCGATCTGCATGAGGGTTCTAGCCACGTCCGACACCCGGACGTGGATTGGCTCGGCACCCGTGTCGACCGTGAACCACAGGTTCTCCTCGAGCGCCGTGTAGCCTCCGCCGGCGGCGCGTTGGCTACGCCAACATGGCGCGCATGAGATCCGGAGGACGTTCGTCGGGATTGAGCTATAGTGGCCGTAGTGGTCGCGCTTGTCCAAGTAGTCAGACACCCGCGCGGGCTGGTGGCGGTTGTAGGCGACCCAATTTTGGGAGTGCCAAGCGAGCATCCGCCGGCGTCCGCTCGCGGTGCCATCGCGAGTTCAAAAGCACTCACATGATGGGCTGTTTTCCGTCCCTGCACGGAGGTTTCCGAGCCCGGTTGGTCCTCGGACGCTCGGCACGGGACATGACCAGGACCGCTGACGAACAGACGGCTGGTCAGCAAGCCCTGTAAGCGAATGGTTCCTAGCGAGCATGCTGACGGGATGAGTATTGATAGCTCGCCGCAGAGCGTCGCCAAATGCTTACTTTGACGCCTGGAAGGCCAACGATATCGAGCGTGTGCGGCCGCTGCTGCACACGGATGTCGCTTTCGTCGGTGCCCTCGGCAAGACCCATGGCGTGGCGGAGTCCCTCGGCGGCCTGGGCGGCATGTTCGCGATGACCAGGCAGGTCGAGGTGATCCATCGGTGGGTTGACGGACCGGACGTACTGACCTGGTTCGAGCTGCGGACGGCCGCCGCCGGCCCAATGGCGATCGTCAACTGGAGCCATGTGGAGGATGGCCGCATACACCCGGATCCGAGTCACGTTCCACCCACGCCCGATGCTTGGCTGACATCCCCGTTGCTACAGGAGAATGCGTGGCCACTTTCGTATTGATCCCGGGCGCCGGCGGCCACGCCGCGTACTGGAACGGTCTCATCCCTGAACTCGAAAGCCGCGGCCACCACGCCGTCGCTGTCGACATCGAAGAAAACGACCCGTCAATGGACCTGCATGCATTCGCCGCAGCTGTGGAAGCTGCAATGGGCGATTACGCGGACGTCATCGTCGTCGCACAGTCGCTCGGTGGGTTCACCGCGCCAATGATCCACAAGCCGGTACGAATGATCGTGCTGCTCAACGCCATGATCCCGCGGTCCGGCGAATCACCTAACGACTGGTGGGGCAACACCGGCTCCGGCTCCGCCCGCCGCGAGGCAGACCTTGCGGCCGGACGCGATCCGGAGTTCGATGTTGATCGGCATTTCTTCCATGACCTTCCCGACGATGCCAGGGCGGAGCTGTTATCCGCGGAGGCGCGGGAGCCTTCTGCAGCGGCGATGGGGCAGCCCTGCGACTTCGCGCGCTGGCCAGCCGTTCCAACGAAGGTGCTGATTGGGCGCGACGACCGTTTATTCCCCGCCGAGTTCCAACGCCGCGTCGCCAAAGACAGGCTGGCGCTCGATGCCGACGAGATCCCAGGCGGTCACCTGGTCGCGCTGAGCAATCCGTCCGGGCTCGCCGATATGCTGGTTGCGTACGCGGCACAAATCTGATCAGGCGCTCACCGATTGCGGCCGCTATTGATTCGCTCGGCAGAGGGTTTGCGGAACAGGATTGGTGGCGACGAGCGCGGCCGGGAGGCTATCGTCATGGTCGAGGCGCCCATCTAGAGAAACGCGGGGACGCGAGGCTATGTCGGTCTCGGAATCCGCCGTAAATGACGCAAAGGTCATCCTGCAGATCGCAACCCGGCGGGGTCTCGGTCCACGACATGTGCGGCGTGCCGCCCGGGCGCTCGCAATGTCTCACGACGATACCTCTTTTGCGACGTGAGAGCGACCCAGGCGTCCGCGCCGCAAGAGTCTAGATTCGACCCTGGCAGACTCGTCACGAACGACCGGGATGTCCGCCGTTCGGATTGCGGTTTCATAAGCTGGCACAGCTCGTCACCCCGCAGCCGAGGCATCATCACGTCCGTGAGCACGATCTTGGGTTGACGCTCGCATACAAACTGCCGCGCCTCACCTCCATTGAGATCCAGGACGATACCAGCGCGCATGAGGTCGTCGCGAATCGGCATGTATCGCGCCACACGCTGAGCATGCCAGAAAACCCCAACGATACCCAGACACCATCTGGGAAAAACGTCCGTCGTCGAAAGGGGACCAGGTCCACGCCTGCCGCGCAGTCGGCACACGCTAGCGCGGAGCAGGCCAAGATCAACGAGAAGAAGGCTCTGGAGTCGGGTGAGGAAGCCCGGCGTAGCTCCACAGGTCAGCTCCCACTTGATCCACTGAGAAACCAGGCTGCGGCCGGGATACAGGTCTACACCCGAGCCAACCGCGGAACACGAGGGCGAGCAGCACCGAGTGTTTGCTGCGTGCGAAGTGCTCAGGTGACGCCTTATCACAGGTCGCACTGGCGAGCCGGATCGGGAAGGTGAGTGCTGCTGGTAGTCGCTTCGAAGTCCGACGGGAATAATCTGCCGGCTACTCCATTTTAGTTTGTGTCCCCGCTGACAACTATCTGGCGGGACTCGGCTCAGGCGGGATGCAAACTCAGTGCCCCTTGCCGCGAAGACGGAGCTCACATCGAGCCGTCCGGGTCTTTTCTTGTCCAGGGTCGCACGGAGCCCGGACCGCAGACCACCAAGTCTCCTTTTGCTTGAGCCCACTCTCGTTCGACCAGTTGGCACGTGCTATCGCGTCGGGCTGGCGCTCCGCATACGAGTGACCTGGAGGATAATTGGGGTAGTTGGCCGGTCCGGCGCTGGGATCGCATCGTTGTACCTGTCTCACCGCCGGGCGACGCTCAGGAACAGGCAAGCCGCGTACACAATCGCACCACAGCATGCGACAAGGCTGAACGTGCGGACGAACTGGTTCGGGGCGACGATGCAGAGCAGCCCTTGGCCGAGTGCCATCAGCACCATCGCCGCCACCATTGCGCGCTCCCAGGTGGTCAGCCTGGGCTGCATCCATCGCATCCGCCTACTCCGGGATAGGGCTCACACGATCCATGTGTCAACCGGCCCAGCGTGCCCGCAAAGATGGCGGTGGTGAGCCAGACCAGACCAGGAAATGCGTCGGGTTGAGGCCAAGTAAGTTCATGGCCACGCCCAGCAGCATAAAGGCCACGATCGCTGCGTAGAGCTTTTTTCGCCTGAGACGGTCGAGCGTTCAGCCCGTGCCTCCAGCCCACCGTCTGCGCGAGGTCGTAGGCGGCACGTCGAAGAAACTGCCGATGGGTCTCAAGGACCCAGCTTCGACGGGTTGGCGCAGCACATGATAAACACCGTCACGTTGAGACCAGAACAGGATGGTGAGCGCATCAGCCGCGTAAAAGCTGACCCATTCGCGCCTTGACGAGCTACGGACATCCCTGGCGCCCATCTCCTGGAGTCGCTGCACGAGAGTCTCCGTAGGTTCCAGGTCCGCGACCTCCGATGGTCGAAGCGCGCCACAGCGCCGACGGTACTCGCGACCGTCTCGAGCAGCTCATCGATGTCGAACGGCTTCGCGACAACCGCAAAGATGGCTGCGCTACGTTCGGTCGGTTGCGCCGCAACCTCCTCAGCCGCGGAGTGCTGGGCAGTGAACATCACCACCGGAACGGGTGGCCTGCGCGTATAGGACCAGACAGCCTCGAGCCAGGCGGCGCCGTACTCCGAGCCGGCGCCGCTGTCCAGCAGGATGCAATCGGGTTCGAGCCGACCAACGGCGGCGCGGAACGTGTCTGAGGAGGCAATGCTGAGGAGCGAGGCCGCGTAACCTTCGTCTAGCAAGAGCTGCAGCACGATCAACCCGGTCGCCGAATCGTCTTCGACGATCAGCACGCTGCCGGTTTGTTGCCGTATGGACTGTTCGTCAGCGATGCCCGTCTGGCCACACGACGGCGCGGCGACGCGGAGGCGGCGTCATCCAGTTGGTGGTGATAACTCCGCCTGCCGAAGCCGGCGGCTTCTCAGGCAACGGCGCGGGCAACCCCAACCGTTGGCGCCTGAAGGCCCCATCGGGGCCGTTCAATATGTGCGCGGTGCAAGATGTTGCGAGCCGGGTTGTGGTCGCGCCCGAGACTCACACCAGAGGCCGGGCAGTCGTGCCGCCGTGCGTCAGGGTCTTTGGAACCACTATTCCGCTGACAGAACACGCCTGCGTAGTGCCAGCGGGGTTCAATCTGACCAACGTCGGGCCGGAATCGAGAGGAACTGGCTGCAGCCAGCATCGTGGTCGGACTTGGCTCACAGCGAGCGGGCCAGCCCCTTCAGGTTCAAATCTTCAACCGCTATAGTCCGTTGCGCTTCACCAAGTCGTGCGCCATGTGGTGGTGGAAATTTGCGGCGGTGGTGACCGACGTGTTGGTGAACGCGCGCCTGTTCAGCGCGTGCTTTTTGGCGGCGGCGCGAGCGTTCCTGGCGCCGTGCGAGCTTGCGCTGGGCACGCCGCAAGTGGCGCTCAGCGGCGCGGAAGTGCCGCGGGTTAGCGATTCCCGAGCCGTCACTTAGCACGAGAAAGGTGGTCAGCCCCACGTCTATGCCGATTCCCGCGTGCGACACCGGCAGTGGGTGGGGCTCAAACACTTGCACGCTGAAGCACACGAACCAGCGGCCCGCCCCGCGTTTGGCGGTGACGTTCTGACTTCGCCGGCCAGCACCCGATCGCACTTGACGTTTACCTCGCCCACGCCTTTGCAGGTACAGGCGTCCGCTCGGGCGCAATGCGCACCCGTCGCCCCAGCTCGGCCACGTGTGCGAGTCATAGCGACTCCGCGAACGGAAGCGCGGGTAGCCACACCCAAGTTGCGGGCAGCTTGGATCAGCCTCACCTGCTTGGCCTAGTCAAGGTAGCGGATGCTGATGCGGCTGCTGCGCCAAGCCGGCGCCGCTCGTCAAGCGCGGCGTGTACAGCCGGCACGCTTCGTCGAGCTGGGCGTGCAAGGCCAAGCTCTGTGCCCCGAGTGGGATACAGACGGTACTTGAACGTCCACGTCACTGGAACAACCATCCTACTCGAAGCCGAATCCTCCAGCGCTCGGGCCACGCTCGATTTCAGATCAACCAAAGAGCTCCCTGCCCGTGTTCTGATGTCGCTAGCCGATGCGCACGTCGGCTAGGCGCTCACGCGGAATCGCCATCGACGCGCTCAAGCGCGAACGGCCATTGGCCGACGTGGTGGCCGGCTGCGGCGTCGCCTGCGCCGCGGGCGCGCCGGTACCTTCCGCGGCCTGTGCCCTTCCACCAGGAGCAGACATGCAGCTTGTGGATCGACGCCCGCTACGGGCGGCGGTGAGCACTACTACTTGCTTCGGCTGCGGGAGCACAGGCCACGTCGTGCAGTTCGTGATGGACGGCCAGGACTGCTCGTTGCCGACGTGGCAGCTTTTCGCATCACGCTCAAT
>JAFAOS010000493.1 GCA_019247515.1 Chloroflexota bacterium
TTGGATCGGGGCGGATCATCTGGCGTGGTTTGTGATCGAGGCCGTTGAGGAGATGGATCTGTCAGCGTTCTATGCGGCCTATCGGGCTGACGGTCATGGCCGGGCGGCGTATGAGCCGTCGCTGATGGTGGCTGTGATCTTGTTCGCGTTCGCGACTGGTGTGCGTTCCTCGCGCGCGATCGAGCGTCACTGCCGGGAGCATCTGGCGTTTCGCGTGATCACCGGGAACTTGGTTCCTGATCATGTGACGGTGGCGCGGTTCATCTGCCGCCACCAGCAGGCGCTGTCGGAGCTGTTCACGGAGGTGTTGAAGCTGTGTGAGACGGCGGGGTTGGTGAAGCCGGGGGTGGTGTCGATCGATGGCACCCGGATCGCGGGTAACGCCAACCCGGATGTGAACATGGAGTTCGAGCAGCTCGCGAGGGAGATCGTCGCCCAGACGAAGGCGACCGACGAGGCCGAGGATGAGGAGTTGGGCGAGGCGCGCGGCGATGAGCTGCCCGAGGAGCTGCGCACGCCGGAGGGTCGGCGCGAGTTCTTCCGCCAAGCGCGGCAGGCAGTTCGCCGCGATGAGGAGGGTGAGCGTCCGGAGCAGATCGAGGAGCTCGATGCGGAGACCGAGATCGAGGAGCCCGACGTGGAGGCCGAGACCGAGGAGCGGGGACGCACGCCGACCCCGGAGTTCGAGTTCGATGCGGAGCGGATCGTGGAGGCGGGTGGGGGCCGCCGGGCGTGGTTGCGTGATGCTCAGCGTCAGCTCGAGCAGCATCGCTGGGAGAACCCGGATCCGATCGCTCGTGATCGCACAGAGCGACTGCTGTTGGCCGCCGAGCGCCTGGACGCCGAGCTGTCGGCCGAGCGGGCGGGCAACGCGGCGTATGAGGAGTACCGCAAGCAGGGGCGGATGCGGGATGGACGCCGGTTCGGCCGCCCGGCCGACCCGTATCAGCCGCCGGAGGTGCCTCAGGGGAAGGTGAACATCACCGACCCGGACTCGCGGCCCATCCCCATCGGGTTCGGGTTCGTTCAGGGATACAACGCGCAGACAGCCGTCAATGAGGACCAGATCGTGCTGGCGGCGGAGATCACCAACCTGTCGACCGACTTCTCGCAGCTCTCCCCGATGGTCAACGCCACCTTGGAGGAGCTCAAGCGCGCAGACATCACCGAGGTCAGGCGGCTGCTGGAGGCGGTCGCCGCCGACGCCGGCTACTGGAACGAGCAGCAGATGGACGACGTGGTCAACAACGAGCACATCCCGGTGCTGGTCGCGCCCGACAAGGGTACCCGCGAGGAGCCCAAGCGGTGGCTGACCGACCCGCGCGCCAACTGGATGCGGACGGTACTCAAGTCAGACGACGGTCGGCGACGATACGCGAAACGCAAACAGACAGTGGAACCGCTTTACGGTGACACCAAACACAACAAAGGATTCATCCGCCTTCACCGTCGAGGCAGGACGAAGGTGCGCACCGAGTTTCGGTTACTGATGATGGTCCACAACCTCACCAAGGTCTACCGCCACCAGATAGCCGCCCTGGGGGCCTGAAACGGCCCCTTCGGCGGTGACACCGCCGTTCACCACGTACCCGCCACCACCGGCCCACCACGTACCCGCCACCACCGGCCCACCCACCAAGGACCCTCCATCCGCCGGCTGAAGAACTTTTGAGAAACAGCCTCCGTCCGTAACGAGAGGACCGACCGACAGCTCTGCGAGCGTGATCGCTTCCATATGGCTTCCATAGCGGGCGTTCAGCTGCGCTCACCGAGCCGCACCTGCGAGACGAATTCCGGCACGATGCCCTCGCTGCGCCGTGCTGGCGCTCACCCCACATTCGCGCAGCTGGCTCCAGCCAATCACGCCCCACTGGCCGCCGGCGACCCACGCCGCTCGAACTGACGCGTTTCGTTGCCGTGGGGTGGCAACCGAACGCATCACCTCGCTCACTCACACAGGTTGACGGTCCCTACGTGACGAATCTAGACGCGTCTCCAACAAGCAGGTCTCAACTTTGAAACTGATCAGCGACTTCAAGACGTTCCTGTTCAGAGGCAACGTCGTCGACCTCGCCGTTGCGGTCGTTATCGGCACCGCGTTCACCGCCGTCGTCAAGGCGCTCGTGTCCGACCTGCTCACCCCGATCATCGCGCTCATCTTCGGCAAGCCGAACTTCGGCGCCCTCTCGTTCACGATCAACCACAGCCACTTCGCCTACGGCGACTTCCTCAACAACGTGTTCACGTTCGTGACGGTCGCCGCAGCGATGTTCTTCCTGGTGGTGACGCCGATCAATGCGCTCATGGCGCGCCGCACCCAAGAAGACCCGCAGACGAAGGAATGCCCCGAATGCACGAACGCGATCCCGATCAGCGCGCCGGTGCCCGCTGTGCACCACCCAGGTGGAGGAGGCGGCTTAGCATGAAATGGGGCCGCCCGGCCTGCGGCCGGGCGTCATCCAGCAGGACGACTCGCGGCGAGCCCGTTCAGGCGAGGCTGGATGCCGAGCGGGCTCAGCCGCGAGACCGGTTGCGCCGGGC
>JAFAOS010000558.1 GCA_019247515.1 Chloroflexota bacterium
GTCGGACTTGCGTGAACGCCTCGAACACCAGATCCCGCGGGACGCCGATCACCCGGGAGATCACGACCTCGCGGTCTACGGTCGCGCGCACACGCTCGCCGCTACTGGTCGTCGCCATCGTGTGGCCCCTCCTGCCTTGCCTGCGTCAACTCCCGCACGTACTCGTCCAGTCGGTCGAAGCTCTCGCTCCAGAACCGCTCGAAGCCGCCCACCCACGCGTGGACGGGCCGCAGCGCGCGGGCGTCCAGGCCGTACAGCCGCTGCTTGCCCGCCCCGCGGACCCGCACGAGCCCGACCTCGCGGAGGACCCGCAGGTGCTTGGACGCCTGCGGCTGGGTCATCCGCAGGTTGCGCGCGAGGTGGGTCACGGGCCGCTCGCCGCCGCGCAACAGCACCAGGATCGCGCGCCGCTGGGGTTCGGCGATCGCGTTGAAGGCGTCCGAGGTCGTCGCCGCGCGTGCCATGCGGCAATTATATGCCTATATCGGAATGTTTAGCTAGTGGGCGGGCGCGGCCTCCGCCGGCCTTGGCATCGCGTCGTGGTCCACGTGCCGCTCGCCCTTGGCGCCGCTGATCAGATTGATCGCCACCCGCGCCCCGTCACCCGCGGTGATGATCGTGTGCACGCTGGCGCCCGCCACCGTGCCCGCGGCCCACACGCCCGGCACGCTCGTGCGCCCCTGGCTGTCCACGTCGACGATCTCGCGGATGCGCGGCTCGGTGCCCTCCTTGGTGGCAATGCCCGCCGTCCTGGCCAGCTCCGCGTTGGCGCCGAGCGTCAGGATGACCTGCTTGGCCTCGAAGTTCTTGCCGTCCTCGGTCTTCACGTCGAAGCCCTCCTCGGCGCGCCTGTCCAGGGCGACGACCTTGCCGTCGACGATCGCGGCCCCGGCGCGGGCTGCCTGCATCTTGCCGTTGTCGACCAGGTCCGGACCCTTGACGCCTTCAGGAAAGCCCAGGTGGTTGTTGATCATGGCTCGGCGCGTCATGCCAGCGTCGGCATCGATCACCACCGTTTGCAGACCCGCGCGGGCAAGGAACGTGGCGGCACTGGCCCCGGCCGGGCCGCCGCCGACAATCGCGACGTCGTACATCATTCAGTTCACAACACACGCCGGGCAGCCGAGCATTCCCAATTGACCCCGGCACACGCTGCGTCAGTTCGCGGCGGCAGGGACACCCGTGGGCGCTGGCGGAGCTTGGGCCGCGGATTCGCCCAGTTCGCGGATGGCCGGGTACACCTCGCGGGTAAACAGCTCCAGGCTCCGGCGCACCTGGGGGTCCGGCATGCTGCCGGCCTGGTTCATCATTAGCAGGTGGCCGATGCCGCAGCGCTCGTACAGGGTGCGGATGCGGCGGATCATCGTCACGGGACTACCGACCATGACGATGCCCTTTTCCTGGAGCGTCTCGTACGAGTCGGCGTAGCCCTTGCCCGCGGCGCCCAGAATGCTCTGCGCCTGGACTCGCGGCGGGAGGTAGCCCGGCGGGGCGTTGAAGCGCGGGTGCCGATAGCGGCGCAGGTACCACAGCAGCTGCTCGCCCTCGGCCTGGGCCTGCGCGTCGGTCTCAGCGGTGTGGCACAGGGCCAGGTACGCGAAGCGGTCGGCGCCTGGCGCCGAGAGCCCCTGCTCGGCGCGGCGGCGCTTGTAGACGTCGATCAGCGCGTTGGTCCATTCAAAGGGCGTGAGGAACGTGGCGAAGACGTAGCCGCGATCGGCCACCCACGGCACGTTGTCCAGGCTGGAGCCGCTGATCCAGATCGGCGGATGCGGTTGCTGGTAAGGCCGCGGCCACGGATTGACGTAGCGGTAGTGCCAGAAGCGGCCTTCCCAGTTGAACGGCTCGGGCGTGGTCCAGGCCTTCAGGACCAGGTCGTGGGCCTCTTCGAAGCGCGCGCGATTGAGCACCGGGTTGGTGTTCGAGGGGTGAATCTCGGTGGGCACGCCACGCACGAAGCCCGAGACGATGCGTCCGCGCGAGATGCAGTCGAGCATGGCGACTTCTTCGGCGACGCGGACGGGGTTGTCGCGGTGCGGCAGGGGCGTGCCGAGCAGCACGATCCGGGCGCGCTTCGTGCGGCGGACGAGGGCGCCGGCGCTGACCGAGATCGCGGCGTCGAGGCAGGTCAACGTCTGGTGGTGCTCGTTGAGCATCAGGTCGAGGCCGAGCTCGTCGGCGTACTCGTATTCGTCCAGGTAGCGGTTGTAGAGGTCGGCCATCTCGACGGGATCGCAGTAGCTGTTGGGGACGACGACGCGCGAGGAGGCATAGCCGCGCTCGACGTCCTCGGGGACGTACGGGTAGGGCATCTCGCTGAAGAAGTACGCCTTCACCTAGGGACCCTCACCCCCGCCCTCTCCCAGAGGGAGAGGGAGTTGGCTGATGCAGAAATGGCTCGAGCACCGCCAGGAACCGCTCCGGTTGTTCGAGATACGGGTAATGACCCGCCTCGCGGATGAGCTCGAAGCGAGCGCCCGGGATCGCCTCGGCGTAGGCGCGGCCGTATGCGGGCGAGACCAGGCCGTCCGAGTCGCCCCACACGACCAGCGTCGGACAGTCGATTCGCGCCAGCCGACCCAGCAGCTTGGGCGAGTGCATGAACGGATTCCAGCCGACCAGCGCCGCGGTCCTCCGATTCGACAACAACACGCTCAGCGTGTCTTCGTCGAACCGCGCGTCCGGCAGCGGCATCAGCCGCGCGCCGAGCGACGCATCGTGCCAGCACATGCCCAGCAGCTCGTCAGGACTGACCACGAACATGTCGTGGATGTCGGTCGTCGTGCGGTCGCCAACCTTGATGCCGAGCGCGTCCACGAGCACCAGTGAGCGCAGGTCATGCGTGCAGCGGATCGCCATCTCGGCGGCGATCCAGCCTCCGAAGCCGGCGCCGACCACGTGCGCGGGACCGCTGTGCCGCAAGACGTCGAGATAGGTATAGGCCAGGTCGTCAACGGCATCGAAGGTGGCGGGCAGACTCGAATGCCCGAAGCCCGGGTGCGAGGGCGCGACCACCTGCCACGCACGGGCCACTCCCGCCAGGAACGGGTAGTCGACCGCATTCAGGTAGTCCAGGTCGTGCAGGAACAGCACGCTCGGTGCCGACTCGGGGCCGCGCCTCAACACTTCGAGGTCAACCCCGCCCGCGCCGACCCGGGTCTCAAGCACTCGCGTCGAGCAGCTCCTGCAGCGCGCGCTGGGTCCAGACGCGGGCCATCTCACGTTTGTAGCCTGCCGAACCGCGCAGATCGTCGAGCGGATCGACCTCGTCGCGCACCAGCGCCGCGGCATCCTTGATCTTCTGGGCATCCAGGCGCTGGCCGCGCAGCGCGTCTTCCACCTTGCGGGCGTGAACCGGCGTCGTCGCCGCCGCCCCCAGGGCAACGCGCACGTCCTCACACGTGCCGCCGGCGCCGACCCGCAGCGCGGCCGCGACCGAGACCGTGGCGTAGTCGTCCTGGGTGCGCGGCAGGAACTTCTTGTAGGTCACGCGCGTGCCCGCCGGCAGGGGCGGCAGATCGATCGACACCAGCACTTCGCCCGGCTGGAGCGCCGTTTCGAAGAAGTCGACGAAGAACTCGTCCAGCGGCATGCGGCGCTCGCCCGTCCGACTGGCGATGACCGCCTGGCCGTTCAGGGCAATGAGCATCGGCGGCGGGTCCTGCGCCGGGTCGGCGTGGGCCAGATTGCCGCCGACCGTGCCCTGGTTGCGAATGCGAATCGTCGCCACGTGCGCGAAATTCTCGACCAGCGCCGGGCAGTAAGCCTGCACCTCGGCCGACTTTTCAGCCTCGCGGTGGGTGGCCATCGCCCGAATCTGGAGGCCGCCGACGTCCAGGCGACGGATGCCCTTCAGTTCCGCCACCTTCTGCAGCCCGACCACGTGGCCGGGCTGCACGAGCCCCTGCTGGAGCAGCAGCACCAGGGCGGTGCCGCCGGCCATCAGGTGGGCGTCCTCGCCGTACGTGTTCAGGAGATCGAAGGTCTCCTGCAAGGAAGTGGGAGCGTGATAGTCGAATGGGTTCACGGCGTCTCTTGGGTCAGGGTACTGCGATGACTTAGACCGCGACGGGTGTGAACTCGTAGTCGCGCCGCGTATAGGCCTCGTCGGGCAGCAGCGACGTCAGACCGCGCTGCGCCAGCTCTTTTTCGAACAGCGCGCGCACCGCGGGGTCTTCGTCCACGTATTCGATCTGGTCGCGCGCGCGGTCTTCGACCTTCTCGGCGTGGCCGTCGAACTGCAGCGGCGGGTGGAACGCCAGGTAGCGGGCCGGCTTCTGACCGACGTTGAAGTGCTGGTGGAACCACTTGTTTGGCGGCGTGATCAGGCTGCCCGGCTTCCAGGGGGCGATGACCTTGTCCTTACCTTCCTCCCACATGACCGAGTAGCCCTCGCCGGCCGGGACGACGATCGCCCGGCCAGGACCGTGGCGGTGCGCCTTCTTGTAGGTGCGCGACGGGAACATCGACATGTGGCAGCTGATCTCCGAGCCGGGGAACTCCATCGCCACGCTGCGACCCCCCGCGCCCCGATTTCGGGTTTCGGTCAGCTTGTCCCAGGCGCTCATGTCCGGGAAAAAGCTGCCCACCCACACGGCGCCGCGTCGCTTCCAGGACACGTCCTCCACCGCGATCTGCTTGAGCGACGGCTCGGCGTACAGCGCCTCCAGGTCCAACGACTCGAGCGGCTCGGCGGCGTCGCCACGCTCGGTGGTGATGAACGCATCCGGGTCCGGACTGGCCGACAGCAGCAACGGGAAATAGTTGTAGTGCAGCAGTCGCGCGGGCCGCGATCCCGAGGTGTTGCTGAACTGGTGGAAGTGATGCCGCGGCAGCAGGAACATGCTGTTCTCGCTCCACTCGAAGCTCTTCCTGTCACCGCCGGTGCGCCACACCGTCGTGGCGCCACGACCCTGCACCACGTACACCACTTCGTCGAACGCCAGGCGCACCGGCGGCAGCACGCCGCGCGCGGGTACCTCGGTGATTCGCGTCTCGGTGATGCCCTGGGTGCCCTCGAGCTGGACGAACGCGGCATCGCACCCGCGCTCTTCCCAGCGTCCGAGACGGAGGTCACGCAGGTCTTCGATATAGAAGCCGGTGTACAGCGGCAGTCCGAGGCGAGCCATCCAGTGGTCGTGCGTGAACTTCAAGCGGTGCGGCGGCACCGCCGAGGCCGAGGGCGACGCGGCCGCGCCGTTGGTGTGCGAGTCAGTCACGACGGGTGTTCCTCCTTCAGTTGAGAGACGCCGTTTGACGCGGCGGCGAACGCCAGGGACTTGACCACCACGGGTACCACGTTGGCCGGCAGGATCACCTCGCCGACGTCGACGTAGTCCAGCTCGATCAGTTGCAGACCGTCGATGGAGATCATGGGTGTATTGACATCCAGCTCTTCGCTCAGGATGCCGCCCAGCGAGGCGCCGATGTCGCTTTCCAGTGCGACGACGAGTGGAAAGCCGGCCGCGAGCGAACGCGGCAGCGCCCGCGCGATGCCGTCGGCCAGCGCGCGGATGTTGGCGTAGTGCGGCTGGCCGCGCCACGGCAGCGCCACAGCCGCCGGATGCTCGCCTTCGCGCAGATCGAGGCGGACGAAGCCGTTGCGGATGGCCTGGGCCACGGCCGCGGCATCCGGCTCGGGCGCATCCAGCCGCGCGTAGACGACGGGCAGGTTGCGCAGCGGCAGCACGTCGGCGTTGGAGATGTGGACGGTGTTGCCGCTCAGCTGCACGCTGAATTGCGAGGCGCCGAGCACGGTGGCGCGAATGCCCTCGCCAAGCTCGACGCGCGGCGCCGGCAGGCGGTCGTCCAGAGCGCGCTGCAAAGCCACGGCCAGGTCGGGACCGAGGTCGCCGAAGCGGGTCGGCTCGCGGCCGTAGACGTACTCGGCGACGCCGCCGGAGAACGTGATCCCGTCGAGCCTGTAACCACTCAAGTCCAGGTCATCGGTTAGAGCAAAGGCTCTGACCAGCGGCGAATCGCGGCGACCGGCGACGTAGTCGACCAGAATGTCGACCAGCGCGTCGGACAGCCGCCGACGATGCTCGCTACTCAGCCGTGAGCCCAGCTCCAGGTGCTGGTCGAGGCCGAGCGCGTCGGCGAGCAGTCGCGCGGAGGGCTCGATACGCATGATGCGCGCGTCGGAGTCGAAAGCCACCAGGCGGCCGCCCACGTGAATGGCGGCGGTCGCGACGACCTCGCCGTCGTGCAGCAGGGCGAGCTTGGTGGTCCCGCCGCCGACGTCGACGTGGAGCAGGGTCGCGTGGCGCGCCCGCGACAGCTCGACCGCGCCCGAGCCGTGCGCCGCGAGGATGCCTTCGAGGTTGTGACCGGCCGAGGCGCACACGAACTTGCCGCCGTGGGCGGCGAACAGCTCGGCCACGGCGCGGGCGTTGGCACGCTCGAGCGCCGCGCCGGTCAGGATCACCGCACCAGTGTCCACGTCTTTGGGGGTTAGATGGGCCGCGGCGTAGGCGTCGTCGACGAAACGCTCCAGCGCCTCGACGTCGATCAAACCTGTCTCAGGCCGATAGGGGGTTAGAAGGATCGGCGAGCGGTGCAGCACCTCGCGTTCGACCACCACGAAGCGGCTCGAGAGCGACTCGGTCAGCCGCTGCAGGTGCAAGCGCGCAAACAGCAGGTGCGAGGTCGACGAGCCGACGTCGACGCCCACCGTGGTCAGCTCGACGTTGTCGAGCGCCCACGTGACCTCCAGACCCGCGGCACTCGCGGCGCCCTCGCCATGGTCGTCCACGAAGTCGTCGAGCTGCCCAAAACCGTGGTCGTGATCGTCGTCACCTTCGTGAAAGAAGGCGCCAGTCCAGAACAGGCGGCCCATTCATTACCCGTCTAGCTGGGGTTGGGCTTCCAGGTCTGGAAACGCCGTTCGATGCGCGAGAAGGCGTAAGTGATCACCACGCCCGTCGCGGCGATGATCACCAGCCCGACGAACACGCGCGAGGTCTGGAACGTGGCGCCCGCGGTGGCCATCATCAGGCCGATGCCCGCCTGCGCGGCGATCAGCTCGGCCACGACGACGCCCGTCAGCGCGTGTCCCAGGCCCAGGCGGAAGCCTGCCAGGATGTTCGGCACGCTGCCCGGCAGCACGACCGTGCGGAACAGTTGCATGTCGCTCGCGCCGAACGAGCGCGCCGCCTTGATCAGCGCCGGATCGAGGTTGCGAACGCCAACCGCGGTGTTGATCAGAATGGCGAACACGGCGCCCAGGAATACCACCGCCAGCTTCGAGTTGATGCCAATGCCGAACCAGATGATCAGCAACGGCGTCAGCGACACGCGCGGGATGGCGTAGAAGAAGGTCACGAACGGGTCCATGGCCATGCTGACGCGTCGATACCAGCCCATGGCCATGCCCAGCGGCAAGCCGACGACGATCGCCAGCAGGAACCCGAGCACCAGCTCCTGGCCGCTGACCCAGATGTCGTTCCAGATCTGACCCTTGGCCACGTACGCGCCGAAGGCGGCGCCGATGTCGGTCGGACCCGGCAGGAACAGCTCCGGCATGAGCCGTCGAAATGCGATGAACTGCCAGATGGCGATGAACAGCAGGACGGCGCAGCCGCCGATCAGGACGCTTTCATAGCGCGACAGACGTCCGGGTTGGCCTGGAATACGATCCGGGGGAGCGTCGGGTGGTCGTGGCTCCCTCGCTGCAGTGCGGGCGCTTATCGAAAAAGCCATCGTGCCTATACGCCTGCGCGCACCTCCTCCTCAATATGGTTCCAGATTGCGTCCTCGTATTCGAGGAACCGCGCCTCGCGCTTGATGGTCAGCTCGCGCGGACGCGGCAGGTCGACGTCGACACACGCCTTCACCCGGCCGGGTCGCTTGGTGAAGACCATGACGCGATCGGCTAAATAGACAGCTTCTTTGATGTCGTGGGTGATGAAGAGGGCGGTCTTGCGCGTTTCGCCCCAGATGCGCAGCAGCTCGCTCTGCATAAACTCACGGGTCTGGGCGTCGAGCGCGGCGAACGGCTCGTCCAGGAGCAGCATGTCGGGATCGGTGGCCAGCGCGCGCGCCAGGTTCACGCGCTGCTGCATGCCGCCCGAGAGCTCGGTCGGAAAGGCGTGCTCGAAGCCACCCAGACCCACCAGCTGGATCAGCTCGCGCGCCCGCTCGGCGCGTTGCGCCCGGGAGGTTCGGCCCTGCATCTCGAGGCCGTAGACGACGTTGCCCAGCACCGTGCGCCAGGGCAGAAGGCTGGGTTGCTGGAAGACCATCGCCCGATCCGGGCCGGGCTTGACGATGGCGCGCCCGTTCAGCTCCAGGGACCCGCCGCTGATGGCCTGCAGGCCGTCGACCGCGTTCAGGAACGTCGTCTTGCCGCAACCCGAGGGGCCGACGATGGACACGAACTCGCCCGGACTCACCTCCAGCGTCGCGCCGTCGACGGCCAGAAATGGACGCGCGGAACGCTCGATCCAGTAGTGGATCGTGACGTTCACAGCGCGCAGCTTGGCGTCCACCCCGAATAGTTTACTAAGGTCGTTTCCGGCTTTAGCCGTCAGTAGGCGGCGACGACTATGGCTCTGAGGCGAGGAACGCCTGGATGCTGTCGGCCAGCGCGTGCGCCAGTCGCTGCGGGTCGCCAATCAGGTACTGGCGGTCGGTGGCGTTGGTCAGATACGCCATCTCGACGATCGCCTGCGGCACGCCCGGCGCGACGGCATGGCAGTAGCGGCGGGAGTTGAAGGCGTAGTAGTAGCGCATGCGCAGGCTGATGTGTTCGTCGTCGCGTGGCAACTCGGTCTCGCTGCCGTAGGTCTGGTTGATGGTGTCGACGAGCCGATCGTCGACATCCGGAATCGAGCTGAAGCCCGGTCGAGCGACCTTGAAGCCGCGGTCACCGCCGCTGCTGTCGCCGTCGGCGTGGAGGGCGATGAAGGCGTTGGCCTGGTAGTGAGGCGGCACCGTCGAGGGCAGCACGTCGGTCTGAATGCCACTGGCTTCCAGAAGCGCGG
>JAFAOS010000057.1 GCA_019247515.1 Chloroflexota bacterium
ACGCGGTCTGCTTTCTTTGCCATGTTGCTTTGCTACATACCTTCTAGTGGTGACCAGAGACTCGGTGACGGAGCCCATGGACAGGATCGAACTGTCGACCTCACCCTTACCAAGGGTGTGCTCTACCACTGAGCTACATGGGCCTGAACCGGGCCGCCAATTCTACCATCTTGATGCTCGTACCGCGCCGCGATCCAACCCGGCATACTGGCGTGGTGAACGCGCGTTCTGCTGCCGACGATCTGCTGGCCTGGGCGGCCGGCCGCCGCTGGACGAGCGTGTACGCCGACCCACCGTGGCCCTTTCAGAACCGCACGGGCAAGATCGCGCCCCAGCACAGACGGCTCTGGCGCGATCATGATGGACGCGATTCAGTCCATGCCGATCGCCCAGGTGACCCAGGCACGGTCCCACTGCTACCTGTGGTGCCCGAACGCGATCCTGCCCGACGGCCTCGAGACCCTCCGCCGCTGGGGCTATACCTACAAAGGCAACATCGTCTGGCACAAGGTCAGACGCGACGGCCAGAGCGACGGCCGCGGCGTGGGCTTCTATTTCCGCAACGTGACCGAGCTGGTGCTCTTCGGCACTCGCGGCCCGTACCTGGAGCTCTTCGCACGCGGCCCCGCGGGCCGCCCCGAATGGCACGCCTGGGGCTACGAGGCGCACGTGGACCGGGACGCCGATCGCGTTCACCCGATGTATCGAGGTGGATCGGTCCAAAAGCCAGCGCTGCCTGCATCGTCGATCCCAGGTGGTGGGGGCAGGATTCGAACCTGCGTACGACTTCCGTCGGACGGTTTTACAGACCGTTGCCATTAACCACTCGGCCACCCCACCGTGGGCGCCGGCGAGACGTGCATTGTAGGCGACGGGGTGCTCAGGCGGCACCTTCGTGGGGTGGGATGAGGTCGCGCGCGGCTACCAACTGGTCAGTGCCCTGCCGAGCGACCCGCCGGTCGGCGCCTCCCTCGGCGCCCGTGGCCGCTTCTTCGGCCACATCTTCCCACACGTCGCGAATCGGGCCCGCGGCGTCTGACCAGGACAATGACTGGCTCAGTTCAGACGTCTTCCAGTTGCCGGCAATCGCGCTCTCCACTTCGTCCCACGGACGGCCTCGATACTCGGGCGCGTTGGCCAGCTGCCATGCGTAGTGATACAGGGGCTCCATCTGCGGCCAGGTGGCATCGGTGGTGCCGTAGTGCTGTTGCCACAGCATCTCGTAACGAGACGCAAAGTCGGGCCAGTTGGACGTGACGTCGATTGCCCGCGGGCCGACGCCACCCGGGACGCCACCACCGTCAGGCTCGCCGGCGCGGGTATTTTCTGGCCCCTGGACCTCGCCGCGGATGAGCTCGGCGCCGCGCGATTGGACGTCGTACCCGCCGTGTTCCAGCACCAGCCGATGGACCTCGTCGAAGCGCCCGTTCGCTTTGACGATAACCAGCGTGCGTCCGTCGCGCGCCTCGCCCGCGTAGAAACGCGCCTCGCCGTCTGGAACGCCCATGCTCACCAGGACCTCAGAGAGGTCGGTCGTGCCCGCAACGTTGGGCGCGCTGGCAGCGAGCGCGAGCATGCTGCTGATGTCGCCAACGGCCGTCTGCGACGCGTTCAGACTCTGACCCGGCGTGAGCACGCCGACCTGTCGATCGTCGAAACTCCGTGAGCGCAGCGCGTCGACAACCGCGCGTGCGTCCGATTCGACTTCAAAAAGCGCGAGAACGATCGACGGGCCGTTGGCCCGGACTGAAGCATCTGTAGACATGGCTGATTCGCTCGATGGAGCGCACTGCGCGTGCCACACGTCGTCACGATCCCGTGCTGGACAGCTGACCGTATACTCAGGGCGCTGCCGACGTAGCTCAGGGGCCTAGAGCGTCCGCCTTGTAAGCGGAGGGGCGTGAGTTCGACTCTCACCGTCGGCTCCAGTCCAGCGAGGCGAGCCCTGCGTTCGTTCTAGGCTTCGAGTTCGCTGCGCGGCAGGCCGAAAAGAGAGGCGTGCACGTAGGCGGCGACGTCCTCGCGCTCTTCGACGCCGTCCAGCACCATCGCTTCGAGGACGGGCACCATGCCAGGCGCCAGGTCGTGCAGGTCCTGGATCACCGGTCGATCGTTGCGCGCCCCGCTCGGATCGGTCACGAACTCGAGCAATGCGTCGGTCAGTCCGTCCTCGTCGATGAGCAGTCGAAAGAACGGGGATGCTGGTCGGAGCATCCCCTCGCGGCCGGGGGCACCTGGTTGCGGCATAGTGCGATTGGTTGGTTGAAGCTTCAGAGTCCGACGGATTCCAGCGCCTCGCGCAAGACGTTGTACGACTTCAGCAGCCCGGATTTCTCGTCTTCCGAGAGCGGCGGCGGCACCACTTTCAATCGACCTCTTCGGCCGATAACGCACGGCAGTGACAGGGCGACCTTTTTCATGTCGAGCACTTCGCCGTCGAGCAAGGTCGAGACCGGCAGCACCTGGTGGGCGTCGTCGCGGATGGCTTTGACCAGCTCCACGATCATCGGCGCCACGGCGTAAAAGGTGCCGCCTTTGAGCTTGATCACCTCGGCGCCGCCGAAGCGTGTGGCGTTGACGACCTCGTCGATCATCGCCTTCGAATACCCGGGAAACTGCGCCAGCGGAATGCCGGCGACCGACGCGCCGCTGAGATACGGGTACTGGCTGTCCCCGTGCTCGCCGAGCATATAGGCGTACACCTGTCGGGGATCGACCTTCAGTCGGTCGGCCAGCAGCGAGCGCAGTCGCGTGGAGTCCAGGAGGGTTCCGGTGCCGATGACGCGCTCAGACGGAAACGCGCCGTGCACCGCGGCCTGGTACGTGAGCACATCAGCCGGATTGGCGACCATGATGATAAACGCGTTGCCGGCGTGCTTTGAGAGCGTCGGCAACACGTTGTCGCGCAGGTTGTCGACGTTCTTCTTCAGCAGGTCCAGCCGCGTTTCGTCGGGCTTGCGCGGGATGCCGGCGGTGATGATGACGAAATCCGCGCCGTCGCACGCCTCGTAGCCCGGCCCGCTGAATGTAATGCGGTGCGACAGGTGGGTGCCGTGCAGCATGTCCAACATCTCGCCCTGGGCGCGATCGGTGACGACGTCGACGACAGCGAGTTCGTCGGCAATGCCCTCGAGCACCAGTTGAAAGAGCGTGGTCGCACCGACGCGACCAGCTCCGCCCACCACTGCGATTTTCACCGCTAAATCTTAGACAGTGACGGGCGAGAGTCGCTGCTGGAGGGCCTGGTGCTGCTGGCGAATCGTCGGCGGCAGGTGCCTGCCGAATTTTTGAAGGAAGACTTCCTGATCCTCGACCTCGCGCAGCCAGTCGTCGCGATTGACGTCAAAGAGTGCCTCCGCATCGTCGGACGAAATGCCGAGGTCGTTGGTGCCGATGGCATCAGGTGTCGGCACGAGGCCAACGGCTGTTTCGTGCGCGCGGCTGCTCCCGTTGCGAACCTGATCGCGCACCCAGCGCAACACCCGAAGGTTTTCGCCGAAGCCCGGCCAGATGTAGCGGCCCTGATCGTCGGTGCGGAACCAGTTGACCTGGAAGACCGCCGGCGGATTCGCTGCCTGGCGGCCCATCTCCAGCCAGTGGCCCCAGTAGTCGCCCATGTTGTAGCCGCAGAACGGCAGCATGGCCATCGGATCGCGGCGCACCACGCCCACCGCGCCGGTCGCCGCGGCCGTCGTCTCGGACGCCATCGTCGCGCCGAGGAACACACCGTGATCCCAGTCGAAGGCTCTGTAGACCAGGGGGATCGTGCGCGCGCGGCGGCCGCCAAACAGAATCGCGCTGATCGGCACGCCCTGTGGGTCTTCCCAGTGCGGCGAGATGACCGGGTTCTGGCTGGCTGGCGTCGTGAAGCGCGAGTTGGGATGGGCGGCCTTTGTACCCGTGTTCGGGGTCCAGGGATTGCCCTGCCAGTCGGTGAGGCGACTGGGGATCGGGCCATCCATGCCTTCCCACCAGATGTTGCCGTCGTCGGTCAGCGCGACGTTGGTAAAGATGGAGTTGCGGCTGACGGCCGACATGGCATTCGGGTTGGTCTTGCGATTGGTGCCGGGCGCGACGCCGAAGTAGCCAGACTCGGGGTTGATCGCCCAGAAGCGACCGTCGGGGCCGATGTTGATCCAGGCGATGTCCTCGCCGACCGTCCACACCCGCCAGCCTTCGGACTCCAACGGTGACTTGAGCATGGCGAGATTGGTCTTGCCACACGCGCTGGGGAAGGCGCCGGCGATATAGGTAATGTCGCCCTCAGGCGATTCAAGACCGAGGATGAGCATGTGCTCCGCG
>JAFAOS010000542.1 GCA_019247515.1 Chloroflexota bacterium
TGCATCTCGAGGGGTGTTTCAAGACACCGATGAGTGACGACCTGGCACTGGCCTCTCGCCTGGCCGGCGATGTGGACAGCCATTTCGAGGAGCTCGTGCGGACCTTTCAAGACCGTCTGTACGGCTTTGCCCTGCGCCTGACGGGCGACCCGGCGGACGCGGAGGAGTGCACCCAGGACAGTTTCGTGCGCGCCTACCGCGCCCTGCAGCGTTACCCCAGTGATCGCGTCAGAGCGCTGCGGCTCAAGGCCTGGCTGTATCAGATCACGTTGAACGTCGTTCGCAACCGCGCGCGGCGCGCCGAGCTGCCCCGGGTCAACCTGGACCGCCCCGACGTGGCCAACGGCCTCACGGCGCAACGCGGGGACGAGCAACCCGAACTCGCGAGCGTCCTTGTTGAGACCCGCTCCCAACTGGCGACCGCCATCAGCCGGCTTCCCGAGAGGTACGCCGCCGCCGTCGTCCTGCGCCACGTCCAGGGCCTGTCCTACGCCGAGGCGGCCGAGATCCTCGACCAGCCCGTCGGTACGACAAAGTCCGACGTCCACCGTGGCCTGGGCCTGCTGCGCGAAGCTCTGGAGAAACCCGAATTCAAGCCGCTACTCGTGGGGGACCACCGATGAACCATCGCGAACTGTTAACAAGTCTCCGAGAGCTGGGCGACGTGCGCGCCCCGACGACGCTCCTGGAAAACGTGATCGACGCGGTCGGCCTCGGCGACCAGTATGCCGAGTTGACGACGCCACTTGGACCCGTGTTCGTCGCGTGGAACCGGCTGGGCGTCTCCGCGGTGATGAAGACCGCCACGCCCCAGGAGTTCGAGACACGCTTCAAGGAGCGTTTTCTGAGGACGCCTCGGCCGGCCCCAGGTGGGCCGCCGCCGAATCTGGGAGTGGGGGAGAAATTCGACCTGCGGAGCGTGACCGAGTTCGAGCGCGCCGTGCTCCTCAAGGCGCGCGAGATTCCAAAGGGCGAGGTCCGCACCTACGGCTGGATCGCCGACCAGATCGGCCATCCCGCCGCGGTCCGCGCCGTCGGCTCAGCCCTGCGCAAGAACCCCGTACCGGTGCTGATTCCCTGCCATCGCGTGGTCCGCAGCGACGGTCATATTGGCGACTACGCCCTGGGCGGCAGCGCCAACAAGCGCGCCATCCTCGCCGCCGAGGGCGTGCGCCCCGAGGCAGTGGCCCGATTTGCGCGCGAATCGCGTCCCACGCGAGCTAAGGTGGTGTAAAGACCTGGACACTCGTCGCGCGCCGACCCGACGAACGGGACGGCGCGCCCGTACATGCGACCCGCGCCGCAGATAGTTTCGTCGGAGATGAATGTGTGAGACCGCATCTGCCGCGAGCTCTTCGTTGGGTCGGGTTGCCGATTGCCCTGGTGGTCCTGGCCGGCCAACCCGCGCTTGCAGCGCCGTCGCTGGATCAGCGCATGGGCATTGCCGAGGGCTTCCGCAATGCAGGCGCGATGGCCGACATTCAAGCAGGTTGGGAGCGCGTGATTCTGCCCTGGGACCAGGTCCAGCCGGACGGGCCAGGCGACTTCAGCCACCTGGGGATCACCATGTCCGACACGCAGCTGCAGTCGGAGCTTGATCGCGGCGAACACGTCGTCGGGCTGTTCGAGTTCACGCCGGGCTGGGCGCAAGCCAACCCCGACGATGGCAAGCGTTCGCCGCCGAAGAACCTGGACTTGCCCGTCGACGATCCGAACAACTACTGGGCGCGCTTTGTCTCCGAGACGGCCAAGCGCTACGCGGGCAGGATTGACGACTGGATCGTGTGGAACGAGCCCGAATTCCACCCTGGCGATCCCGGCGCCGGCGGCAGCTTCACCTGGCTGGGCACTGACGAGCAATTCGCGCAACTGCTCAAAGTGGGTTATATGGCCATCAAACAAGCGAATCCGAATGCCCACGTGTCCTTTCCGGGTACGTCGTACTGGGTCGATGCGCTGAACAATCGACCCCAATTTTACGACCGACTTCTCGCTATCCTGGCTCGCGATCCGAATGCGGCAAACAATAACTTCTACCACGACGTCGTTTCACTGAATCTCTACCGCGCACCGGACGATATCTATCGCGTCTATTCGATCGTCAAAGCTATTCAGAACCAGCACGGCATCGACACGCCGGTCTGGCTCACCGAGACGAACGCGATGCCCTCGGACGATTCGGCCGTCAGTTGCCCGCACTCCAATACGCCGATTGCGACAACCATGCAGGAACAGGCCAACTATGCCGTGCAAGCCTTCGCTCTGGCCGCCGCCGCCGGCTATCAGCGGTGGGAGTTCTATCAAATGACGGATCAGAACCCCTGCAGTGAGCCGGCCGTCTGGGGCCTCACGCGCGACGACGGCTCGCGACGCCCGGTGAGTAGTGCACTCAAGACCGCGGTGAGCGAGTTTGCCGGCTACACGGCGGTCCACTTTGTGCCGTTCGTGCGCGAAGCGCAGGACTGGGCCCCGTGGCCCGACGAGCCAACGTCGCTCATTCCGAACTGGGAGGTCTACCAGGTCGCCTTCGACAAACCTGGCAACGAGCGGGTCACGGCGCTGTGGAATGGCGATGGCTCGGGATTGCGCGTCCGAATCCGCAAAAACGGAACGAGCGCGACGCTACTCGATCGGGATGGCAACGCGCGCCCAGCCCAGGAGTCGCAGGGCTGGTGGGTGGTCGACCTGCCGGGCGCCACGGCGCATTACCCACAGGACCCGGCTGGCTATCACTTCATTGGTGGCGAGCCACAACTGCTGGTCGAAGAAAGCGTGAGCCCCGCCGCGCCGGTCGCCGAGCCAGCGCTCGGCGACCCGGGCAGTGCGCCGCGCGAGTTCCGCCTGTTCCTCAACCCGCTAGATGGCCAGACGGTGTCGGCCGGTGAGCCCGCCGACTTCTTCGTCAACGTGCGCGGCGAAGAGGGCTTCGCCGATCCGGTCAGCTTCACGATCGACCACTGGAGCACCCAGCGGTTTCCGCAGCCGCAGGGCCCCGGTTCGCTGCCACTGCAAGTGACGCTGCCCGGGCCGGTAGCACCGGGGCAGACGGGGACGGTGCACATCGAAACGGCGGGCGCCGGTCCGGGGATTTATTTCGTCGACGTGGTCGCTACGGGCGGAGGGATGAGCAAGGACATCCAGCTCGCGCTCGTAATCGACTGATCGCCGCGAAAATTTCACCTCACCCTCACCCCCGCCCTCTCCCAGAGGGAGAGGGAGCTTAGAGTCTCCCTGTGGGAGAGGGAGCTTGGGTGTCCGATATTATGATCACCGATGAGCGTCGCCGAGACGCGGCCCGTTCTGTATGACGACGCCGCCGAGCGGCGGCACTTGCGCATCCGCGGCGAGTTTCTGCTGGACCCCGACGTCGTCTTCCTGAACCACGGCTCGTTCGGCGCCTGCCCTCGCCCCGTCTTCGAGGCCTACCAGCGCTGGCAGCTCGAGCTCGAGCGGCAGCCTGTCGAGTTTCTGAGCCGCCGCCAGAAGGACCTGCTCAACAACGCCAGGGCCGCGCTGGCTGCCTATCTGCACGCCCAGACGGATGACCTCGTCTTCCTGCCGAATGTCACGACCGCGCTGAACGTGGTCGCCCGCTCGCTGCCGCTGCAGCCCGGCGACGAGATCCTGACCACCGATCACGAGTACGGCGCCCTCGAACGCACCTGGACGTTCGTCGTCGAGCAGCGCCAGGCCAAGCTGAAGGTCCAGTCACTGCCGCGCCGCCTCCAGGACCCTGACGAGGCTGTCGAGGCCGTCTGGTCCGGTGTCACGCCCAGGACGAAGGTCCTGTTCCTCAGCCACATCACGTCCCCGACGGCCGTCATCCTGCCCATCGAACCGCTGATCCGCCGCGCGCGCGCAGCCGGCATCTGGACGGTGATCGACGGCGCGCACGCCCCGGGCCAGATCGACCTCGACCTGCAAGCCATGCAGGTCGACTTCTACGGCGGCAACTGTCACAAATGGCTCTCATCCGCCAAGGGCGCGGGCTTTCTCTACGCCAGGCCCGAGGTCCAGGCGCTGATCGAGCCGCTGGTGGTCAGCTGGGGCTGGCGTCCACGCGACGCGTGGTCCACGCCGTTTGTCGACGCCATCCAGCGCCAGGCAACCCACGATATCTCCGCGTATCTGTCCGTTCCCGCGGCGATCGAGTACCAGCAGCAGCGCGATTGGTCGAGCGTGCGCCAGGAATGCCATGAGCTCGTGCGCCTCGCTCGCCAGGGGATGCTCGAGATCAGCGGCGTCGAACCAACAGTTCCCGACGACCCGCGCTGGTTCGCCCAGATGGCGACGCTGCCGCTGCCATCCGGCTGTGACCCGCCCAGGATCAAGCAACGCCTGTACGACGAGTACCGTGTCGAGATTCCCGCCAACGAGTGGGGCGACACGCCATCTCTGCGCGTCTCGGTCCAGGGCTACAACACGCGCCAGGACGTCGAGCGGCTGCTCAGCGCGGTGCGCAACGTGCTGTGAGCAGTCCAATAAGACCCGCACGCGCGTTTAACAGTTGAGTAACGCCCGCTAGCCGCACAATACCTCTGTAGCGCTACGCGTATGAGTACGACGACTGTCGCACCCCCGCTGCCTGGTCGCGCCACGAGCTCGCTCGCGGCTGCCCTGGTCCAGCGACTGCGCGCGCTCAGCTACTACAGCACCGCCGACTTCGGCGACCGGCGCGACCTGCGTGTCGACCTGCTGCGCGGCTTCTGCATCTTTGCCATGGTCGTCGACCACTTCGGCGGCGACTCATGGCTGTACGCCATCACCGGCGGCAACCGCTTCTACGTGTCCGCCGCCGAGGGCTTCATCTTCATCAGCGGCTTCATCATGGGTCAGGCGTATCGCGCCAAACGCGATCGAGCGGGGCTGCAGGGCGCCATGGGCGATGCCCTCAGGCGTGCCCGCACCCTGTATCTGGCCACCGTGGCGATGACGCTGATCTTCTCGGCGCTCTTCCTCTATACGGACATCACGCTGTGGACGAGCCGCGACTTCGGCCTCGGCATCGACAGCTGGCAGGAGATCGTCGTCGCCGCGCTGACCCTGCACTACACGTATCACGGCACCGACATCCTGGCGATGTACACGATCCTGCTGATGGTGGCGCCGCTGATCCTGCTGATGCTGTCGATCGGCGACTGGTGGATGGTGCTGATCCCGTCGTGGCTCCTGTGGCTGGCGTACCAGGTCTACCCCGAGGAGGCGGCGGTGCCGTGGTACATCCGCCACGGCGAGAACTTCCCGATCGCCGCGTGGCAGGTGCTGTTCGTGACCGGCCACGTGCTCGGCTTCTACCGAGGCGCGCTGACCGCCTGGCTGGAGCACTTTCGCCGCCTGCGCGTGTTCGGCGTGGCGCTCGGGGTGGCGGTCACGCTCGGCCTGATCTCGCTGGCCTGGGGCGCCGAGTATGGCTTCTTCGACATCGACCCCAACGTGCTCGACGAATCCTTCTTCAAGGTGCCGCTGCGGCCGGCGCGGATCATCGCCTTCCTGTCGGTGGCCATCGTCGCCTACACGTGCGCGACCTACCTGTGGGTGCCGATGCGCCGCGCGCTCGGCTGGCTCATGCTGCCGCTGGGTCAGGCGGCGCTGTACTGCTACATCGTCCACTTCTTCCTGATAGTGCTGGTCTACAACCTGGCCCCAATGCTGGCGCTGCTGCCAGGCGAGCCGCCCGAGCAAGTGCTGACCACGCTGTTGCAGGTAGCTGTGGTGCTGCTGCTGTGGGGCCTGGTGCGCAAGCGGGTGCTATTCGGGGTTGTCCCGAACTGAGGAACAGAAATTTTTTCCCCAGAGGGGACCCAGACCTAGGAACGCGATTCCCCAGAGGGGACCCGAGGGGTTCGGACCTGATTCCCAAGAGCGGGGAACCACCTCCCCTGGGTCCCTCTGGGGAACATCTCTGGGTCCCCTCTGGCAAAACTCAGGTTGCCACTGCTTCCCAGGTCCCGCGCATGCCGATCGATGGCGTGGCGACCGCTGGGGCGTAGTGTCGGGCGAGCGTGTGAAATTGCGCCAGCACTTCGTCTGCACGGAGGTCGCGATTCGCGCTCCAGAACGCGCCCACCAGGCCGGACGCAATCGCCGTGGCGAACGAGGTGCCTGACCATGCCGCCCAACCGTTGGTGTTGCTCTGCTCGGCCGCCGATCCGCCGGGGCGTGGAAACGTCGACGCGGTGTAGACGCCAATCACGCCATCCCGCGGCAGGTCTTCCGTAGCGTTGATGCCACCGCCGAAAGTGGCAATGTGGTCGCCAACCTCGAGCGTGTCACCCAGGTTGGAGTACTCAGCAGCCGCATCAGGGTCAGAGGTCGTTGCCGCGACGCCAAGGATGGTCCCGTATCGGGCGGGCACGCGCGGACCGAACCGCGGACGACCCGTTTGCACGCGATGCAGCGAGTCGTTGCCGACCGCGGCGACGCCCAGGCAGTTGTTCAAGAGCAGGTACTCCGCCAGCCGCTCGATGCCCGTGTGCAGCAATCGGCGCGTGCGCTCGATCTCCGGCCGATTCCGATTCATCCAGCCCACGTCGCGCGCCTCGCCGCGGATCGGCACGTCGGAGACGAAGTCAGGATCATTGGCTGGCTGCACGCCGTACCACAACCATGGGAGCTGCTCCCATTTGGGTAGGTACCCGAAGCTCATATTGATGACGAGTGGATCGTCCGTGGCTTTGTTCCTGAGCACACTCTCGAGCACCTGCAGCAGCAAGTGGAAGTCCCCGACTCCGAAGCGGTTCAACACCGGGCGTATCCAGACCGGACTGCGTGGCGAGAGGTCGTGGATCAGCCCGGCGATGAACATGGAGTGGTCGCTCATGTCGTAGTCGCGTGAACGGCCGTCGGGCGTCGGCGCCAGCTTCAGCGCCTCCCGATTCCGTTCAGCCAGAGCCTGGACGTGCCAGTCCTCCAGGTCAGTATTCCCGAGGAAGTTGAGCAGCTCGGGCAGCTGGGCGTTGCGATCGCGGTAGTGGTCGGCCTGCTGGCGCACCCGCGACCAGTCTGGCTCGGTGTCGAGCACCAGGACTGGCGGCCAGGCAGCTTCCGGCTGTGAGCCACCCGACTGCTGCGCGAGCTGCCGGCGAAAGTCGAGGCTCTCGTCCGTCGGAGCGTAGTTCCGCGTCCAGCGACCCGGCTCGACGTCCACGGGTCCGGGCAACGTCGCGGGACTGCCGTCGTCGAAGCCCTGCTGCAACGAGCCGAGCCAGTGGGGCATGACCCCGATCGGAGTAATTCCGCCGCGACCTGCCGAGTCGAACGCAGCCAGGTCGTTCGCGTGCGAATCATGAATCGCCTGCTTGGTGTAATCGTGCGAATCGGGTTCGGCCAGGTCATAAAACAGAAAGCCGAGCGGCGGCCGTCCGCGAGCGCGGAAGACAATGGGCGTCGGGTGGCGCTGCTGGTCGCGGAACACGCTACCCGCGCCTCTGCCCAGCGTGCCCTCCAGCGCCTGGCGAACGGCCCCATGCGCGCGCGCATGCGTCGCCTCATCCTCGCCGAGCTCGACTGCGACCACCATCTCGCCAGGTCGGTAGTGCCACGGTTCGTGCCCGACGCTATTCTGCGCCATCAGGTGCTCGACTTCCCGTGCAAAGTGGCCGCGGGCGGCAGCGCGCCCCAGTCTCCTAGCAACACCACCGGCGCCCAGAAGAACGGATGGCTCGGTCCCCCCGTGTCCGAAAGCAGCTCCAGCTGCGCATCGCGCAGCGCTCGCGCCCGTGCGTGGCCGGCTCGCAGACCCGCGTAGAAGCGTTCCATCAACCGAGCCGTCGTGTGATCGTCGACGCGCCACAGGGTCTGGACCACTGAATGCGCGCCGGCGTACAGGAGCGCTCGAGGTAACCCCAGCTGCTCGTCACCCGGTGCGATTTGCGCGCGGCCGGACTCACACGCGCTCAGCGTCACTAGCGAGCAGTCGAGCTCCAGGTCGAAGCAGTCCAGCGCAGTAAGCTGCCCGTCTTCGAGCTGGAGGTACGAAAACAGCGGCGCGTCCAGCCGTGCAAAACCATGGGTCGCCAGGTGGATGACGTCAGCGTCACGGGCTTGTTGGAGTAGTCGTTCGCGCGTGGCGTCTGCTTCGAGCAGCGTGTCCGCCTCGAGCAGCTCGGCGACGGTGTGCGCTTCAGCAATCGCACCCGGCAGCGAGCCCTTATCGCTGTGCGCGACGACGAGCCGACAGGGCCGAGGCTGGGCGATTGGCCGACGACAGAAGGCCAGCGCACTGGCGGATGGTCCGACAACCACCTCCGCCTGCTCGATCAGGTATTCCGCCCCGTCGTACAGCGCGGCGAAAGGCAGGCGATGCAGGACTCCGTGCGGCACGATGACCAGGCGTGCCGCACCCTGGATCGACGCCGCCAGGGGTGTGATCAGCTCGTCGTAGAGTCGGCGTAGCACCTGGCGCGCCGACGCCTCCAGCGGACGCATGCGCTGCGTGTCGTCGCGGTTGACTGTCGTCATCGTGTGCAGGGTCAGATAGAGCGTCGAGATCAGCCGTTCGACACGGGACCTGGCGCCAGCCCGGCGCACGGCGCGCACCTCGTCGGACGAGCTGACGAAGACGTACAGGTCCTCGGCGGTGGTGAAGTACTCGATCAGAACTGTCCCCGGCTCGAGCGGCAGCGGATAGGACGTGCCCTGGAGCAGGGCGAGGCGCTCGAGGTCGGCGACGTTGCCCAGACGCAGCTCGTCAAGGAGCGACCTGATCTGGCGCTCGCACTCGTCGAGCTCGGCCTGCTGCACCTCCCGCGGCGCGAGCTGGTCCGCGGCGAGGTTGGCCAGGGCGGTGCCGGTCAGTGACGTCAGCTGCTCATGGCGACGACGCAAGCGTCTGAGCTCAGTTTCCAGACGCTCCTCGGTTGGCGAGCGCGGCCGAATGCGAATGTCGAGCTGGCCAGCCAGCGCATCGACCAGCGCGCGCGACTTGGCCCGCTCTGAGTAGTCGAAGGCCGCGGGCGCGTTACCCAGCTCCACACAGAGCGCGACCGCACGCTCGTACACCTCGAGCTTGTCGGCCAGAAAGTCAGCGCGTGCCTCGGTCAGAATGCGACCCTGCACCTGCTCGAGCGCCCTGATGGCGCTGTCAAAAGCCATCAGCGCCGCAGACGGTTCTCCAGCTTGCTGGCTGAGTTCGGCCAGCAATCGCCAGGCCTGATACTCCAGCCATGGCACGCCGCGACCGCGGATGCTGTCGAGCGCTGTCTCAGCGGTCAACCTGGCGGCTTCCGACTCCCCGATTGCACGCAGTGCCGACGCCTCGACCACGCGAGCCTGGGCCGCGTTGACCGTCAGGCCGCGCAAGCTCAGCTCGTTCGCCGCGGCGCCCGCCTGTGTCGCGGCGGCGTGCCACTCACCGGCACTGGCCAGCAGCGCGGCGCGATCGGAGGCTACGACGGCCACCCAGCCCGCGCAGTCCGAGCTCGCAAAGATTGCTTCCGAACGGTCGAGCTCCGCCAGAGCCTCTGCACAGCGCCCGAGACGCCGCAGGCCCGCGCTCCGCAACAGCAGGGTGCCCGCGAGGTTGATGCCCGCGCCGAGGGCCTCGAACTCGAGCGCCACGGCTGATGCCAGGTCGACGGCTTCCTCCAGTCGATTCAGCTCGAGCAGACAAAAAGCGGCGACACGCCCGACGAACGCGGCATCGTTGAGACGCCGCAATTCGATGAACGTCCGGCGTGACGAGCTGGCAGTCTCGAGCGCTCGGCTGTAATGACCCTGGTCTGCCAGCAGCTGGGCAGAGATCGACTTGCCGCGCGCCAGCTCGTACACGTGCCCGTGGTCCTCGAACACCGCCAGCGCCTGGCTGATCAGGCCGGAGGCGCGCTCATATTCACCCAGGCGCTGCCAGACGAGGGCCAGGTTACCGATGATGCGCGCTTCCTGGGCGGGGTCACGCGGCTCGAGGCGCGCGGCGGCCACGAGAGCGCGTTCGTACGCCTGAATCGCCGGCTCGAATCGGCCCAGCTCACACAGCAGTTGACCAGCGTGCTGTTCCAGGCGGGCGAGCCGCACCCACAAGCGCCGCCGTGACAGGATGCTCCGCGCCTGGTCGATACTTGCCAACTCAGCGTTCGAGACGCCCGTGTACCGCCACGTCACGGTGGCGCCGATGCGAGTCCGTGCCCAACCGACCTCGTCGTGGAGGGCCTGGTAGAGCGTCGCGGCGCGACCGTAGCCCGCGAGCGCGTCCTGATACCGCCCCAGTGTGCGTAGCGCATCCGCCTCGGCGAGTTGGCCAAGGGCTCGGATGCGCTCGTCGTGTGACTGGTCGGCCAGGCCGCCAATCTGCTCGGCGACGCTCAGCGCTCGCGGCGGGTCGACGTGCAAGAGCCGGTCCGACTCGGCCTTGAGCTCCTCCGCAATCTCGGCCGGGGAGCGCGAGTCAGCAAGCCCCGACGCGGCGCGGTCCCCCTGGCGCACGCGCACGAGTGTAAAGGATCGTTACCCGTACGGTCGGCGGCAGATGACATCGGCAGTGCCGATGGGTAGGGGAGACCCCTACGACCCCCAGTGAGGTGGGGGTCGCCCTCGCCCAGGGGACTCCGTGGGTCCCACACCCCAGTGGCGATGAACGCTGTTCCCTCCCTGTGGGTCGTCCGTAGGTCTCGACGGACATTTTCGTGGGAGGGGAGCCGACGGTCGTTCCCCAGATGGGACCGAGGGTCTTCCCTCTAAGACTGAGCCGGTCCGATTACCTGGGGGTCCAGGGGGTTCTCCCCCTGCTTGTCGTCACAGGCGCATTCCCCGGAGGAGAGCCGACGGTCCTTCCCCCAGACGGGACGTAGGGTTTTCACTCTGAGACTCCGGCGGTCCGATTACCTGGGGGTCCGGGGGGTTCTCCCCCTGGTTGTCGTCACCACCGATGCCGTCGGATCAACGGGAGCCGCAACCGGTGTTCCCCGCACGCGACGGCTCAGCGTCGGCGAACCTCCACCTTTCCTTCGCGAATCCGCGTCTCGAAGACATTGGTCGGCTCTGCCGCGGGGCCCTGGCACACCCGGCCGTCGACCAGGTTGAACTGCGAGCCGTGCCACGGGCACTCGACCACCGTGTCGTCCTCCAGCAGCTTGCCCTCGGCCAACGGGCCGCCCCAGTGCGGGCAGGCGTTGCTGACCGCCTGCACGTTGTGCCCCTTCTTCAGCAGCGCGATCGAGAACTCGCCGCCCTCCACGGAGACCGTCTTGGCCACCAGCTTGCCTTCGGGAAGCTCGGCTTCGGGACACACCACCTGGAACTCCTCGACGTGCGGCTCGAAGGCGATGCGGCTCACCTGGGTGCCCAGCCGATACACCAGCTCGCCGCCCAGCCAGGCCGAGACGCCGGTCAGACCGAGTCCCAGCGTCGACAGGCCGATGCCCAGCCCTCGCTTGTCGCCGCGGCGCGCGGCGAGCGAGCCAACCATCAGCACAAGCCCGGTGGCATTCAGCACCGCATGGATGAGGGCAATGCGTCGCGGCTCCTCGGAGATGTCGGCGAAATCCGCGCTGCCCGACAGGGCCGTCGGCACGGCAGCCAGCACGCCTACGGTCATCGCCGCGTCGGCCTCGCGCGTGGCGCCGACCACGTCGAGGATGAAACCGGTGGACCAGGCGCCGATCGCCGCGTCGGTCAGGGCCGGGTGCAGCGGGTGGCCGAGCCACACGCCGTTGAGCCAGTTCTTGATCTGGCGCCCGGCGGGTCCACCCGCGCTTGTCACCGTGTTGAGCAGCTTCTGGTACTGACCGGCCCAGTAGTCGAGCTGCTGGTTCTGCTCGGGGCCCAGCGCGTCCATGACGCGCGACATATCGCGAACAACGTCGACAGTCATCGTGGCCGCTGATGCAGCAGAGGTTGTGCCAGAATTCGCGGGTTGCTGCGCGCGCCCTTGTGGCTGATTGGCCTGTTGATCATCGCCGCGATCGTCGTGGGCGTCTACGCGTATTACACGACCCCCCTGCCGTACGGCCTCGGCGAGCTCGTCAGCACGCCTGGCGGCCGCAACGCGCCGGTCGCCGCGCTGCCAACTGAGGTGCCCGGCGCGGCCGGGGCGCGCGCGCCGGCGGGCCAGCCGCTCACGCTCGGCGCGGCTTCGGTGCTGGTGAACTCCGTGGCCCGCAATCAGGACCTGACCACGGGCGGACGCGGCGGACCGCCCGGCTCGTTCACGGTCCTGGACCTGCAGCTGGGCAACGCGGGCAACGAGCCGCTCACGCCCTCCCTGTCAGATTTCCGACTCGTCGACGATCGAGGTCGCAGCTACGCCGTCGACGCCGAGGCCACGCGCTCGACCAACAGCTTTGGCCATCGCCGCGACGTGTTCGACGCCAGCGTGCCGCCGGGCGGCCGCGTAGACACGTACCTGGCCTTCGAGACGACCGCCGATGCCAACCCGCAGACGCTGCGCGTGGTGATGGGCTACGGCGAAGCCGCCTTGCCGACTGCCACTCAATAGGCGCACGAGAGCCCGGGCAGAGCCGATCGCTGAAGAAACTTTTGTGCAGTCGCAACCAGCAGAGCTGTCTAGCCCCTCCTATTCGGCGCTGGCCGCCGCCGACACCAGGCTCGGGCCGAGCGCCACCACGATCGCCGCTCCCGCCAGGGCGGGCAGGAACGCGCTGGCTTCCACCTGGGATGCGTCCCAGATCGCACCCGCCACGAGAGTCGTGACAAACGCGGTCGTATAGCTGATCGCGAAGGTGCCCGCCGACAGCCGGGCCACCTCGCCGTGCCCGGCCAGCAGCGCGGGTAGCGCGAACGACATCACCAGCACGTACGCCGCGCAGAAGCCGAACACCCCGGCGGCGACAACTAGCGGGAGGCCCGGCAGAAGCAGCACGACGCACAGCGCGGCCAGGATTGCGCCCGCGACCAGGTACGAGGTCGAACGCCGTGCGAGCAGCCGCAGTGGCACGAAACCGATGACCGCCGACGCGGGCACCTGCATGCCATTCAGCGACGTCAGCGCCAGACCGACCAGGTCCGCCTGGTTGGTCGCGTGCAGGTAGTCGGGAATGAAGGTGTTGGCGCCGAAGTAGATCATGCTCGCAGCGGATTGAAAGATGCCGATACGCCACATGCGGCTGTTGCGCCAGTCGGGCATGCCTGGCGGCCACGGCAAGTCCCTGGCCGGCGGCTCGTGTGGCGTCAAGACCGCCAGCAGCGCCGCGGTGATCAGCACTGGAATGGCCCAGAAGGCGAACGCCGCCTCCCACGAGCCGACCAGCGGCAGCACAAGCGGCAGCGTCAGCGACGCCGCCAACAGCTCACCAACCAGTAGCCCGTTCGACCAGAAACCCGTCGCGCGCGCGACCGCGTCGGGAAACCACTGGCGGACCAGGGCCGGAAACGTGGGCTGGCTGATGCTGATGCCCGCGCCCATCGCCAGCGTCATACCGAACAGGATCGGCACGCTCGGCCCGACGCCTCGCAGCGCGGACGAAATGCCGATCAGCCACAGGCCGCACAGCAGCGCCCGCCTGGCGCCGAGTCGGGCGATCAACAGCGAACCCGGCACCGCGGCGATGCCCAGCAGCAGCAAGGGCAGGCCCGACAAGGCCGCGACCCCCTTCTCGTCCAGCTGGAGGTCGGCGTGGATCAGCGGCAGGACGGGCGGTACCGCCAGCAGCGTGATGCGCAGGTCGTTGCCCGCCAGCCAGAGGAGTGCCAGCCGCAGCCGCGAGCGGGACGCCACCACCAGGGTGATTGTGCCGCCGTCTCAACAGAATTGACACTCGACGGGGTAGACAGCCCGTCATCGCCGATGGCACTCTGATCATTCCTGTGATCGGACGCCTGGCACTCGCATGCGCCCTGGCGGTGCTGGGGATGGCGAGCCTCCGAACGCCAGCCGTCGAGGTCGCGCACGCCCAGCAGCTGACCAGCACGCCAACGCCGACCGCGACGCCCGCGGCGGCGGGCCCAACAGCAGCAGCGATCGCCTCGCCGGTGGCGTTGCCCAGTCAGGCGCCCCTGGCGACACCCCGACCGTCCCCGGAACCCACCGCTCGGCCGACGGCGACTCGGACGCCGCAGCCCACCTCGACCCGCGTCGTAGCCATGCAGGCCACGCTTGGTCCCATCCTGTCGGCCACACCGACGCGCTCGCCGACCTGGACGCCGACGCCGTTCCTTACGCCGCTGGTGCCGGCCACCCCGATCCAACCCCAGGCGTCGTCCACCGGGCTGCCCAACACCGCCGGACTGGCCCCGGCTGGCCTTACCCCGATCAGCACCCCCGTCCTCACCCCCGTCGGCGCGCCTGTCCCGAACGCCGCCCTGGCCACCAACCTGGCAACCAGCAGCATCACGCGCTCCAGCGCCACCGTCACCTGGACGAGCAGCGTGCCGACCACCTCGCAGGTCGAATACGGGACGGTCGCGGACAACACGTTCCGATCGCCACTCGATCCGTCACTGTTGACCGCGCACACCATCGTGCTCACCGGCTTGCTGCCGGGCACCACGTACCAGTTTCACGCGCTGGGCGCGACGCCCGGCGGGACGGCAGCGATCTCGACCGACGGCACGTTCGTGACCGCGCCGGACGGCAGCGGGCCCGAGGTGGCCGCGCTCACCGTCGAGCAGGCAACCGGCACGCTCGCGCGCGTTGGCTGGACGACGTCGACGGGCACGGTCGCCCAGGTGGAGTACGGGACAACCGCCAACTACGGCTCGTTCACGCTGCTGAAGGTCTACGGCCAGCCCGCCCAGGACATGCTGCTGAGCGGGCTCCTGCCGGCGACGACCTACCACTACCGCGTCAAGGCCTGGGACCCGCAGGGCGGTCTCGGGGCATCGGCAGATGCCACGTTCAGCACCGCGCCGGCTGGCCTGGCGAATCTGATCGGCGACGACACGGTCCGGAACGACAGCCTGTCGTTGCCGGGTGGTCAGGCCGTGGCCTACCAGTATGTCGCCGCCCAGAGCGGACTGGCCAGCGTGGTGCGCGTCTACGTCGACGCGGGCAGCGCGGCGCCCGCGCTGCGGGTGGCGCTGTACTCGGATCAAACGGGCGCACCGGGCGCCATCCTGTCGCAAGGCACTGCCTCGGGACTGAGCCCGGGCTGGACGAGCGCCACCATCCCGCCCGTGCCACTCCTGCGAAGTTCGCGCTACTGGATCGGCGTGCTGAGTCCGCTGGGTCCGGGCGCTCTCAATCTGCGGCAGTCGGCCAGTGGCGGCAGCAGTCTATCCAGTGCACAGACGAGCCTGGCGGCGTTTCCCCAGCCGTTTGGAAGCGGTGTCCCTGGCGCACGTTCGCCACTGGCCGCGTACGTTCAGCAGGTGCCGCCCGCCATCACGCTCACGGGCCCGCCCGACGGCAGCGTCGTGAGCGGCCAGGCACAACTCTCGGCGGTCGTCGACGACGATGCGCCGGTGACGCGGCTGCAGTTCTACATCGATGCTCAGGCCGTCGGAGCGCCGCTGACCAGCGCGCCATTCACGCTGACCTGGAGCGTGGACGCTCTCAATGCGGGCCTGCCGCACACGATCAGTGCCCGCGCATCCGACGCGTTAGGTCGATCGAGCGTTTCGGGCAGCGTGAACGTGCAGGTCGACAACGGGCCAGTGATCTCGAATGTAGTCGCCAGCCCGGGCTTGACCGCAAGCAGCGCGCGCGTGACGTGGACCACCGACGTGCCCGCCGACGGTCAGGTCGAATACGGGCCGACGACCAACTACGGCCTGACCACGCCGCTCAATTCGATCGCCGACGTGCGTCACGACATGCAGTTGACCGGTCTCAGCGACGGCACGACGTACCACTACCGCGTCCGCAGCCGAGACGCCGCGGGTGCGCTGACCCTGTCGCCAGACGCGACGCTCGCGCCCATTTCGGAGGGAACCTAGAGATCGCGATGCGTAGCGAGGTTCCTCGGTCGTGACGCGCCAGCGCCTATCCTACGCGTGTGCCGCTGCCAGTGGTGGCCCTCGAGGGCGACCCGTTTCACCAGGGGCTCCAGCACGGGACCGCCCTGCGCGACCAGATCGCGCACAACCTCGCCGTCTACTACGACCGCTTCCTGAGCGAAGGCCACCTCGAAGCGCCTGAGGTGCGGCGGCGCGCGGCCCACTTTCTGCCGCTGCTGGAAGCCTATCCGGACTATTTCGACGCCATGCGCGGCATCGCCGAAAGCTCGGGCCAGGCACTGATCGACGTGGTCATGCTCAACGTGCGCTACGAGCTGCTCTACTACCAGTACAGCGTGCTGCCGGTCGGCGGACCAGACGGCTGCACCTCGTTCGCGCTGCTGCCGGATTCGACCACCAGCGGCCACGTGCTGATCGGCGAGAACTGGGACTGGATCCCCGAGGTGCAGGGCGCGGTACTGCGTACACCCGACACCTTGAGCTTTACCGAAGCAGGCATCGTCGGCGGCAAGATCGGCCTGAACAGTGCCGGCCTCGGGCTGGCGGTCAACGGACTGCTGTCCACGTCGGACGACTGGTCGCAGCTGGTCGCGCCCTTTCATATTCGGTGTCAGGACATCCTGGGCTCGCGCACGCTGGAAGAGGCGGCGCGGGTCATCACGGGCACACGCCGGGCGTGCTCGACCAACTTCGTGCTGGCGCAGACGCCAGATCGGGCCGTGGATATCGAGGCCGCGCCGGGCACCAGTTGCAGCTTTGGGCCCTCGAACGGAGCGCTGGCGCACACCAATCACTTTCTCGAACCGGAGCATCTGGGCATTGACGAGCCCGCCAGCGAGCGGCGGCCGCATTCCTACACGCGGTTAGCGCGCATGCAGGCACTACTGGACGCCCGTCCGCCGCTGGGCGTCGAGGAGGTGCAGGCGATCCTGCGCGACCACGACAACTTTCCCGACAGCATCTGCCGCCACGTGCATCCGGACGACCCGCCCGAAGAGGCATGCGTGACGGTTGTTTCGGCGGTGATGGACCTGAACGAGCGCACGCTGTGGCTGAGCGACGGGCCGCCGTGCGGCCACGCGTATGAGCTTTTCCACCTCTAAGAACTCAGAAGTCAGCCGCTGCACGAGCCGATGCCGAAGGCCAGGGGGCCCAAAGGCATAGACTGTCGGCGAATCATCGCCAGTACGTGAGGCACGGAGGTCTGATTCTGACTATGCAACTTGGCTTCGTTGGCCTCGGCCGCATGGGCGGCAATATGGTGCACCGCCTCGCGCGCGGCGGCCACGAGGTCGTCGCGTTCAATCGCAGCCCGGCACCCGTGCAGGAAGCCGTCAAGCACGGCGCCATCGGGGCCGCCTCCCTCCAGGACCTCGTCGACAAGGTCAAGGCGCCGCGCGTGATCTGGCTCATGCTGCCCGCCGGCGGCGTCACCGACCAGTACCTCAATCAGCTCATGGACATCTGTCAGCCGGGCGACCTGTTCGTCGACGGCGGCAACTCGAAGTGGAAAGACACCAAAGCCCGCGCCGAGCGCATCAAGGCCCGCGGCTTCGAGTTCGTCGACTGCGGCACCAGCGGCGGCATCTGGGGCCTGCAGGTCGGCTACTCGATCATGGCCGGCGGCTCACCCGAAGCCTTCAAGCGCGTCGAGCCGGCGGTAAAGACGCTTGCCCCTGAGGACGGCTACGGCCTGGTCGGGCCTAACGGCGCCGGCCACTTCGTCAAGATGGTCCACAACGGCATCGAGTACGGCATGATGCAGGCCTTTGCCGAAGGCTTCCAGGTGCTCGAAAACTCGGAGTATCCGGTGGACCTGCAGCAGATCGGCAAGATCTGGCAGCACGGCAGCGTCGTCCGCTCGTGGCTGCTCGACCTGGCGGTGAGCGCCTTCGAAAAGGACCCCAGGCTCGACAAGCTCGAAGGCTGGGTCGACGATTCGGGCGAAGGCCGCTGGACGATCGAGGCGGCGATCGACGAGGACGTCCCTGCCCCGGTCATCACCATGTCGCTGTTCAGCCGCTTCTACTCGCGCGACCGCAATTCGTTCTCGTGGCGGGTGCTCGCCGCGCTGCGCAACGAGTTCGGCGGCCATGCGGTGCGGGTTGACGGCCAGGAGACTGGCGTGCGGTCTGCACCTCTGTCCAGTTGAGCACGTACCTATGGCACTCGACGTCTCCGTCAGCACGCGCGACGGCGAAGTCGTGGCGACGACCACACAACGCCCAGCGCCACCCTGCGTCCTGATCATCTTCGGCGCCTCTGGCGACCTCACCCACCGCAAGCTGATCCCCGCGGTTTTCGACCTGTTCCAGGCGGGACTGCTCTCCAAGCACTTTGCCGTGCTCGGCTTCTCGCGCTCAGCGCTGACCGACGACGACTTCCGACGGACTGCTCGAGACGGGCTCGAGCACTACGGCAGCGTCGTCTCCGAACAGCTGTGGGACGAGTTCAAGTCGTCCCTGCACTACATGTCGGGCCAGTTCGACGACCCGTCCAGCTACCAGATGCTGCGCGAGCGCCTCGAGCGGATCGACGCAGCCCACGGCACCCAGGGGAACCGCATCTTCTATATGGCCACGCCACCCGAGCTCTTCCAGACCATTACCGCGCAGCTCGGCGAGGCGGGTCTGAATCAGCGCCGCGACGAAAACAGCTTCTGCCGGCTGGTCATCGAAAAGCCCTTTGGTGTCGACCTCGGCTCGGCGCGGGAGCTGAATGGCTCGGTCCAGTCGGTCTTTCGCGAATCGCAGGTCTATCGCATCGACCATTACCTCGGGAAGGAAACCGTTCAGAACATCCTGGCCTTCCGGCTGGCCAACGGCATCTTCGAGCCAATCTGGAACCGCAACTTCATCGACCACGTGCAGCTCACCGTCGCGGAAACCGTGGGCGTCGAGCGGCGCGGCGGCTACTACGACGAGATCGGCGCGTTCCGCGACGTCGTCGAGAACCACATGCTCCAGCTACTGTCGATTGTGGCGATGGAGCCGCCAGTCGTCTTTGAAGCCGAGCCGGTCCGCGACGAAAAGCTCAAAGTGCTGAAGGCGCTGCGGCGCATCCCGCCCGAGCAGACCGGCGAGTTCACGTTACGCGGGCAGTACACCGCGGGCAAATTGAGCGGCATTCCGGTTGCCAGCTATCGGGGTGAGGAAAAGGTGGCCCCCGACTCGTGGACCGAGACGTTCGTGATCATGCGCCTGCAGATCGACAACTGGCGCTGGGCGGGCACGCCGTTCTACTTGCGGCACGGCAAGCGGCTGCCCAGGCGAGCGACGGAGATCGCCATCCAGTTCAAGCGCGCGCCGCAAATGTTCTTCCCGGGTGAGGAGCGGCTCGAGCCGAACGTCCTGGCCATGCGCATTCAGCCAGACGAGGGCATCGCGCTGCGGTTCGGCGCCAAGATCCCGGGCCCAACGATGCAGCTGCAGGAAGTCGACATGAACTTCCAGTACGGCTCGTCATTCGGCGAAAGCGCGACCCAGTCCGACGCGTACGAGCGCCTGCTGCTCGACGCGATGCTCGGCGATCGCACCCTCTTCACCCGCGCCGACGAGGTCGAGCAGGCGTGGGCCTGGGCCGAGGACATCCAGGAGGGCTGGGCCCAGCATCCGAACAACGTCCACTTCTATCAAGCCGGCAGCTGGGGTCCCGCCTGGGCCGACGCCTTCATCGAACGCGACGGCCGACAGTGGAGACGTATGTAAGCCGCGCCAACAACTTCTGTGCTCCCTCTCCCTCTGGGAGAGGGCCGGGGTGAGGGCCACTGATCAGGCTCCGTAGCCCTCACCCGCGCTTCGCGCGACCTCTCCCAGAGGGAGAGGTGGTGGCAGAGCGGTCCAGATCTCCGGGCTTGCGACTGCGCAAAAAACTTGTTGTCCTAATCTTGTGGTGCGACACGGCGCGCGTGAGGCGATCGCTCGGGCGGCCAGCGAGCTGGCTACGGTGGCTCCCTTCTCGGAGCTGTCGCCGGTCGATCGGGCGCGGTTGGCGGCGGCGCTCCAGGAGGTCACCTTCTCGGCTGGACAGGTCATCTACGCCCAGGGGGCGCCCGCCGACGCGCTGTACATCCTGCGCGAGGGGGTTGTCGAGCGGCAGTCCAACGGCATCAGCCTGGAGGTCCTCCAGCCGCCGGCGGTCTTCGGCGACCTGGCGCTGCTACGCGACGAGGTGCGCGCCACCACGCTACGTGCCCAGACCGACGCCGTCCTGTGGCGCCTGCCCGGTGAGCGCTTCACGCGCCTGGCCCAGCGCACTCCAGCCATCGCCTCGTTCTTCGCCGCCAGCATGGGCAGCCACCTGGCGCTGCGGATGCAGGAAGTGGCGGAGCTGTCCCAGGAGTACGAGGGGATGGCTCAGCACCTGTACTCAGGCCTGAGCGCTTCTCAACAGGAGACGCTCGAACGCGCGGCGCTGTTGCCGACACTCGATCCAGGCGTGCTCGGCGCCTCGGCCAGCACCTTGCCCCTGGCCGACGTCCTGCTCGACGGTCGCGCCCCGGCCTACCCGCCGGCGTTCAGGCGCTTCCTGGTGACGCAGATGGCCGATCGGCTCGGGCCACAACATGTCGCCGACACCCGCCGCGAGCTTGCCGCCCGCGCGCGCCAGTCGGGCGCTCGCGCCCTGGCCGTCCAGATTCTGCTCGAAGGCGACCTGGTCCCCGAGGCAGTCGAGCTGGTGGATCGTGAGGTTGGTCACCTCGCACCCGACGACGCGGCGGCCCTGGTGCGCCTTCTTCCGCCGGATGCTCTCACTCAGTACCCGCATCTGCGGGAGGTGCAGGCGACGCCGACCGACGTCGCGCGCAGTCCTGAGCCCGCGCCCATCCGCCGACGATGGCCGCTCAGGCGGAAACCCACCGCAATTCTGATCTCGGCCGTCCTGCTGGTCGGCACCTGGCCCCTGCCACCGCCCGAGGGCCTCTCGGACCGCGGCTGGCACGCGCTGACGACGCTGGTCGCCAGTTTGCCCCTGTTTGCCGTCGAAGCCATTCCCGACGGCATCATCGCCCTGTTGCTGGTGGCCGTGTGGGTCATTGGCGGGGTGACCATGCCGCGTATCGCGCTCGGCGGCTTTGCGACGACGCAGTGGGCGCTGGTCGTCAGCACGCTGGCGGTGGGCGTGGCCATCGCATCCTCGGGGCTGCTGTATCGCATGGCGCTGTGGGTGGTCGCCAACAGCCGAGGCGGGTACGCCGGGCAGGTCATCGGCCTGGGCCTGGCAGGCATGGTGGTTGGCCCAGCGGCACCGAACGCCACCAGCCGCGTCGCCCTGGTAGCGCCCGCGGTCACCGAGCTGGTGGACGCGCTGAGCATGCGTCCGTACAGCCGCGCCGCCCTGGGGCTGGCCATGATCGTTTTGATCGGTTTCGGCCAGGTTGTCGCCCTGTTTCTGACAAGCTCGACCACCTCGGTCCTGGTGTACGCGGTCTTGCCCGACGCCACGCGTGCCAGCGTGAGCTGGGGCTCCTGGGTGCTTCGCGCGCTGCCAACGCACATCGTGTTGTTCGGCCTGCTCGCGGCCTTCATTCTGTGGCGTTATCGCCCGCGTGAACGCGAGAGCGTCAGCTCGGGCACGCGCCTGGCGCTGCAACGCGAGTTGCTTGGACCGCCTTCGCGCCACGAGATGATCGCCATCGGCGTGACGATCTTCCTGCTGGTGGGGTTCAGCACACAGCCGCTCCATCATGTCGATCCGGCCTGGGTTGGCGTCATCGCCCTGGCCATCCTGGCCGCCACCGGCGTGCTGACCGGCGGCGGGCTCGGCGCGGTCAACTGGAGCTTTGCATTGCTCTCGGGCGTACTGACGAGCATGTCGGATGTGTTCAGCGATACGGGTCTCGACACCTGGCTGGCGGGCATCGCCACGGAACTGGTCGGCGGCCTGGCGAACTCGCCGGTCCTGTTCGTCGCCGCGCTGACTTTGCTGTGCTTTGGTTTGAGCCTGGTCATGCGCTGGCAAGCCGCCGCGCCGCTGCTGACCATCTCGCTGGCGCCCGTCGGGCAGGGAGCGGGCATCGATCCGTGGGTCATCGGACTGATCGCGCTCATGGCGTGCAACGGCTTCTACCTGCCATATCAGAGCACGACCTACCTGGCCCTGTACCACGGCACGAACGGGCGGCTGTTCTCGCATCAGCAGGCGCGCCCGACGGCGGTGGCCTACGGTGTCGTTACGCTTCTGGCGCTGTGCGCGAGCGTACCGTTCTGGCGGGCACTGGGATTGGTATAGGGACGAAGCAGCGCGGATCGGCAACGCAGCAAGCGCCGTCGTCGGCGTGATCGGCGGCTTCGACCTGCAGGGTGATGTGTTCGATCCCGAAGCGGTCGCGCAGCATGCTGCGCAGGTCGTGCAGCACGTCTTCTGACGGCCGGCCGTTCGAACGCACGTGGCCGCTCATGGCGTCGAAGCCGCTGGTGATCGACCACAGGTGCAGGTCGTGGACCGATTCCACTCCTGGCTCGGCGCGCATGGCCGCTTCGATGGCCGGCATGTCCAGGTGGCGCGGCGTCGACTCGAGCAGGACGTCGACCACGCTCCGCAGCAGCACCAGCGCGCGGGGCAGCATCAGAATGCCAATCGCCGCCGAGATCAAGGCGTCGATCGGCGTCCAGCCGGTTTTCAGGATGACCAGCGCGGCGATGACCGTGCCGATAGACCCCAGCAGGTCGTTCACCACCTCGAGGAACGCCGCCTTGACGTTCAGGCTGTTGGCCGCTCCCTCGCGCAACAGGGCGGCCCCGAGCAGCGTGACCACAATGCCGCCCGCGGCGACGATGAGCATCGGCAGGGCGGCGATGTCGACCTCGGGTGTCTTCAGGCGCTGCCAGGCCGCATACAGGATCCAGAAGGACACCACGACGAGCAGCACGCTGTTGATGAGCGCGGCCAGAATCTCGGCCCGGTAGAAGCCGTACGTCTTGCCGGCGGTCGCAGGCCTGCGGGCGAAGCGGATCGCGCCGAGGGCCATGGCCAGGCCCAGCACGTCGCCCAGCATGTGGCCGCTGTCGGCCAGCAGCGCCAGCGAGCCCGTGAGGATGCCGCCGACGACCTCGGCGACGAGGTAGGCGGCGGTGATGACCAGGACGAAGCTCAGCCGGCGTTCACTCGCCGCGGCTGAGCTCTCGTGTGTGGTAGGGCTGTGACTGTGCATAGCCGGCCGGGCCTTTGGGCAAATTATGCTGCTCCCAGACCCACACGAAATTGGTTATCAGGCTCCAGGTGAAGGCGGCGGCCGTGCCAATGACGAAGGCGGCCACGTAGGCGACGCCCCCGAACAGGCTGAGCGCATTCAGCACCACCCAGTACACGATCAGCGCGCCGGCGGAGGCGCCGTGGTAGCGGACCAGGCGGGTCAAGTTCGGCCACGGGTAGCCGAAGACGAAGCGGTCGTTGACCAGAAACTTGCAGATGATGAGCACTTCGGCGGCAACGACCGTGGCCAGCGGCAAAGGCCACAGCAGCCCCTCGACGAGCCCGCGCAGCAGCGCAAGCTCGACCAGGCTGGCCAGCAGCCCCAGCAACACCCAACGCACCACCCGCCGCGGTTGCCACATTACGTTTAACCATGAGCATCGCACGCTAGCCCGCTGCTCGTCACCAGTTACGAGGCCGCGGTATCTCGCCCTGGGACCAAGCCCGCGGGCTTGGGACAACTTAAAAAGCTCGTTGACTGCCGTTTACTTAGTAGAGCGAGCAGGAGCACGGCGCAACTTTCTGTTCATCGGGTGCGTCGCTTCATTGACACCCTACGGGACGAGGAGTACACCACCAACCACACCACATCGGACAGGCAATGATGGAAACCTTTTTTCTCGCCTGTTTTGCTTTCGGACTGCTGTTCACCCTGCTTTCGCTGGTGCTCGGCTCGGTCCACGTCGGCGGGCATATCGGCCACGCGCCTGGGCACCACCTTGGCCATGCCGGCCACGCGGCGCACAGCAATGACTCACCGGTGCCCCTGCTCAACGCCTCCTCGCTCGTGGGCGGACTGACCTGGTTCGGCGCCGCCGGCTACCTCCTCACCCGGCTCGGCGACTGGGCCCTGCCGGTGGCCATCCTGGGTGCGCTCGCCATCGGCGCCCTCGGCTGGTACCTCGTCGCCCGATTCCTGGGCCTGGTGCTCAAGGGCGAGGTCGAGATGGACCCCGCCGACTACCGCCTCGAGGGCACCGTCGGCCAGGTCAGCGTGGGCATCCCCGCCGGCGGGACCGGCGAGATTCTGTTTCAAAAGGCTGGCTCGACGCGAAGCGAAGCCGCGCGGGCATACGCGCCGAGCCGCACAATTCCGCGCGGCACCGAAGTGGTGATCACCAAGTACGCGGATGGCTTCGCCACCGTTCAACCCTGGGCTGAATTCCTGGCGGAGCGGGATTCATTGACCGCTCCCCTGGAGAAGAAAGAGGCTTAGAAACGCATGGACTTCCTTCTCGGTGCTGTCGTTTTCGCGGCAGTGGTCGCGGTGCTGGTGATCATGTGGATCGTCGGCAACCTGTTCCGACGTGTCGGCCCGAACCGGGCGCTCATCGTCTATGGCTGGGGCGGCACGCATATCGTGACCGGCGGCGGCAAGGTCGTCTGGCCACTGTTCCAGAGCTTTCAGGAATTGTCGCTCGAGCTGATGTCGTTCGACGTCGCCCCTGAGCAGCAGCTGTACACGTCTCAAGGCGTGGCGGTTGCCGTGGAAGCCGTCTCGCAGATCAAGGTCAAATCCGACCCGCTGAGCATTCGCACGGCGTCCGAGCAATTCCTGACCAAGCCACCCGCCGAGCGCGAAGCGCTGCTGCGGCTGGTGATGGAAGGCCACCTGCGCGGCATCGTGGGTTTGCTCAAGGTAGAAGAGATCGTCAAAGAGCCAGAAATCGTGGCAGGTCGCGTGCGCGACAGCGTGTCTGACGACCTCACGAAGATGGGTTTGGAAGTCGTCTCCTTCACGATCAAGAAAGTGATCGACGAGAACGACTACATCAACAACATGGGTCGGCCCGACATCGCGCGCGTCAAGCGCGAGGCCGATATCGCGCAGGCCGAGGCCGAGCGCGACACGGCGATCCGCCGCGCGATGGCGATGCGCGAAGCCGCGGTCGCCCAGGCGGCCGCCGACCAGGAGCGCGTCATCGCTCAAACGGCCTCGGAGGCCAAGCAAGCCGAGGCCTCGCGCGACCTCGAAGTCAAGAAGGCCGAGTACGAATCGTCCGTGCGCGCCCAACGAGCATCCGCCGAGAAGGCGTATGACATCGCCTCCAACCAGGCTCAGCAGAAGGTCGTGGCCGAGCAGGTCAAGGTCGACCAGGTCCAGCGCCAGGAACAGATCCGGGTGCAGGAGCTCGAAGTCCAGCGCCGGGTGCTCGAGCTGGAGGCGACGGTCACCAAACCGGCCGACGCCGAGCGCCAGCGCATCCAGGTGATGGCCGACGCGCAGCGGACCAAGCTCGCCACCGAGGCAGCAGGTCAGGCCGAAGCCACCCGTCTGCAAGGTTCGGCCGAGGCAGAGATCGTGCGTGCCAAAGGCCAGGCAGAGGCCGACGCCATGCACCAGCGAGCCGAGGCGTACCAGGAGTACAGCCAGGCAGCCGTCCTGGACAAGCTCATCACGGGTATGCCCGAGGTGGTGCGCGCGCTGTCGCAGTCCCTCGCCAGCGTGGACAGGATTACGGTGGTCTCGACCGGCGACGGCCACAACGCGGGCGTCTCGCAGCTCACGGGTGAGGTGGCCAAGATGGTCGCACAGGTGCCCGAGCTGTTCGAGACCCTCACGGGTCAGAAGGTTTCGGACCTGATGCAGCGGCTGCGGGCGCTGGATGCGCCAGCGGCCGGCGTGACGCGCGACAACAAGACGCTGGATGTCCCGGCCGCAACTACGCCGCGGGACAGTACGGCCGGGCCGACGTCGACGAACGGCAAGAAGGACTGACGGACGCGGGTGATCGGCTGAGCCTGATCTCGCCCTTCCGATCCCGCCCCTCGGGGAAGCCGCAACTCGGCTGCCCGAGGGGCGGACCCATGTCATACTCGCCCTCAACGTGAGTTCTCTCACGGCGCGCGTCGGGACGCTCCCGAGTCCCGCGGAGACTCCTCCCCCTCAACCATCCAGAAGCAGCGAGCGGCTGGCTACGCTCGTCGTCGCCTTCTTGTTGTTTGCCTCAGGCGCCGCGGGCCTGGTGTATCAGGTCGCCTGGGTGCGACTTTTAGGCCTCGCCTTCGGCGTCACGATCTACGCCATCAGCACCGTGCTGGCGGCGTTCATGGGCGGCCTGGCGATTGGCAGCCTGGTCGGCGGCCGGCGGGCCGACAGCGTCGCGCGTCCATTGCGGCTGTACGGCGGTGTCGAACTGGCGGTTGGCGCCACCGCACTGCTCACGCCGTGGGCCTTTCGGATGCTGCAGGACGTGTACGCGGGTGCGGCCCAGGTGGTGGACCCGTCGCAGGCGCCGGTGGTCGCGGGCACGCTGCGAGCGGGGCTGGCGTTCGTCGTCCTGCTGGTACCGACCGCGCTGATGGGCGCGACGCTGCCGCTGGCGGTGCGCGGCGTGCGCGCGGCGCGGGCGGGCGAGGCCGACCGGGTTGGGGGCGACGCCTGGGCGATGGGCCTGTTGTACGCGACCAACACCGCGGGGGCGATCGTCGGCTGCCTGGCGTCCGGTCTGATCCTGATCGGCTCGCTGGGGCTGAGCGAGACGATCACGCTGGCGGCGGGGGCCAACGCCATCGCGGGGGCCGGGGCACTGCTGCTCTCCTTACGAGTGGCTGGTGGTCCAGCCGACGGCACCCGCGGTGTCGAGACGAGGGGGAGGACCCCCTCCGACCCCCCACCGATCTGGACCTCGGAGCTTCGGCGGTCGCGCGTGCCGCTGATCGCGTTCGCCGTCTCGGGTGGGATCTCGCTTGCGTACGAGGTGGTGTGGTCGCGCATCCTGGCCGTCCTCTTCGACGCCAGCATCTACGGCTTCGTCCTGATGCTGGCCACCGTCCTGGCGGGCATCGCCATCGGCGGCGCCCTCGGCGGCGCCCTGGTCAGGTGGCGATCGTCCACGCGCACGTCCGCGATCGCCTTCGGCGCCTTCGAGGTTGGCATCGGCCTGGCGGCGGTCCTGGCCCTAGTCGTCTTCAGCGACGCCTATTCCGGCCTGACCACCCTGCGAGACAGCGGCAACCCGCTCTTGCTGAGGTTCGTCCGAACCGACCTGCGGCTCATGGCCATGCTGTGCGTCCTGACCGTGCTGCCCGCGGCTCTGCTGATGGGCGCGACCTTTCCCGTGGCGGCGCGCCTGTGGGCCGCGGGCACCGGCGATGGCCTCGGCCGAAAACTGGGCGGCGTGTACGCCGGCAACGTGGGCGGCGCCATCGTCGGCTCCCTGGCGGCAGGCTTCGTCCTGGTGCCGCTGCTGGGCGCGCACCACAGCCTGCTGCTCCTGGCAGGCGCCAACGTCCTTGTCGGCGTGGTGCTGCTGCTCGATGCGGGACAGCGCGCACCGGCGGCGATCTGCGGACTCGCGGGTGCGCTGGTGATTGCCGTCGGCGCGCTCATGGCGCCCATCCACGAGGTCGTTTTCCACGAGCATTTCCCCGACCAGCAATTGCTCGCCTACTGGGAAGGCCTCGAAAACACGGTGAGCGTCGGCCGCGACGCCAACGGCATCCAGACGCTGTTCACCAATAGCCGCGGGCAGACCAACGACTCGCCGGACCTGGTCCGCTACCACCGCGTGATGGGCCACCTGGCCGCGCTGCTGGCGCCCTCGCGAGAGCCGCGCGTGCTGGTGGTCGGCCTTGGCGCCGGGGCTACGCCCGGTGCCCTCGCGCAGCATTCGGGTGCGCGGATCGATGTGGTGGAGCTGTCGCCCAGCGTGGTGGCCGCGGCGCCGTTCTTCAGGGTGGCCAATGCCGACGTGCTGTCACAACCGAACATCAACCTGGTCGTTGACGACGGGCGCAACTACCTGCTGCGGAACCGTCAGCCGTATGACGTGGTCACCGCGGACGTGGTGCATCCGTACGACGCCGGCGCCACGAATTTGTACTCGGTGGAGTACTTCTCGCTGGTGGCCCGCTCGCTGACGCGCAACGGGATCATGGTGCAGTGGGTCTCGCCCGGCACCGCCTTCGAGCACTCGCTCATCATCCGCACGTTCCTGCAGGCATTCCCGCATGCGACGTTGTGGCTGGGCGGCGACTTGCTGATCGGCTCGAACTCGCCGATCACGTTGAGCCGAGCCGAGCTGGAAGCGCGGCTAACCGACCCCTCGGCGCGAAGCAGCCTCGCGGAGGTGGGCTTCAATCACGCGCAAGACGTGCTGGCCCAGTTCCGCGGCACGGATGCGCAGCTGCACGCCTACGTCGGCGCATCGGGGCCAGTGCTGACCGACGACCATCCGATCCTCGAGTACTTCGAGAGTCAAACCATCCCCGGCGAGCCGCCCGACATGAGCACCTTTCTCGGACCCCCACCGGTAAGTGACTGACACCTGAACAGAGTTGGTAGTCGCAAGCTCGGGAAATCGGAACTGCTCTGAACAATATTTTTTGGTTGTCGCCAGCCTGCGGGCTTGCCCTCAGTACCGTCGGCAACCGGGGTGTGCCGCGCGTTAGCGCCTGGACTTTGGGTGCTTCGGCATCGACGCAACAATGAACCCCAGAGGGCACCCATTACAGGGCTCAGCTTTCGTTGTGTATGGGTCCCCATTGGGGGACCAGGTTTGACGCTACGGGAGTCTCACTGTCCGCAAGGCGTCGGCGGCTCCGGCGACGCCAGCTTGTCGGTGATCGGCGGCAGTGCGCACAGCGCTTTCACCGCGTCGTCCAGATGATCGACGGGTACGATCTGCAGCGTGTGCACCCAGCGACTGGCTTCATCCGCGTTGGCCCGGGGCACCAGAAACACCTGCGCGCCGTCCTGCTCCGCGGCCAGCGCCTTTTCCGCCACGCCGCCGACGGGGCCTACCGTGCCGTCCCGCGCGATGGTGCCGGTGCCCGCCACGTAGTAGCCGCGGGTCAGATCGCCATCCGTTACCCCGTCCAGGATCGCCAGCGCAAACATAAAACCCGCAGACGGTCCGCCGACGTTGTCGGACGCAATGTTCACCTGAAATGGCACCTGGACGTCGAACATATACGTGCTGATGGTCACCCCGAGGACAGGCAGATTGGGATCGCTCGGCGACGCGGCGGTTGCCACGTCGACACTCGTGTCCTGGCCATTGCGCTGCACGTCGAGCATCACGTGCTCGCCCACCTTGTGGCCGGTGATGGCCTGCACCAGATTGTCGGTTGTCTGGACGGGCTGGCCATCGACGGCCACGATGATGTCGCCCTGCTGGAGGACGCCTTGCGCGGGCAGGCCGACGATCACGCTTTCGACGCGTGCACCCTTGCCAGTGATCGACACGGGAAAGCCTGCCGCTTGCAAAGCGACCGCGGTCGCGACGGGCTTGCTCTCGTCGATCAGCCGTTGATTGGCCTGATTGAGTTGCTCCTGGGTCGTCCCGGGTGGGCGAATGGAGACCGACGGGACGACATCCGCACCGCCCCTCAACCTCGCGCGGACGACTTCGCCCCAGCTAGCCTCGGTTTCGTAGACAGCCGTGAACGCCATGCGGCCCATTGGCCGCTGGTACTCGGGCGGAATGCTCAGCCGTGGGGTAGGGGTTGCTGGCGTGGGCTGGACGCCGACGTCATAGGTGCCGCCCGGCGTGATGAGCGAATAGGGACTGGTTGCGCCGAGCGGCGCCACAATCAGCACGCCCACCAGAAAGGCAATGCCGACCACGTCTTTGACCACTGTTGTTTGAGCTCCGCCGCGTCGCTGTTTCCGTCGAGCCGTAATCGTATCCTTTGACCGTCATGGCCGCCGGAGAATCCTCCTTCGACGTCGTCTCGCAGTTCGATCGGCAAGAGCTGGTCAACGCCGTGGACCAGGCCACGCGCGAGGTGCGCACGCGCTACGACCTGAAAGACTCAGGGACGACGATCGTGCTCGAGGACACCGAGATCAAGTTGCACAGTGCCAGCGAGATGACGCTCGAGGCCACGCGCGACGTGCTGCTGCAGAAAGCTGTCCGCCGCCAGTTGTCGCCGAAGATCTTCGACTACGGCCGCGTCGAAGAGGCTTCACGCGGCACGGTTCGCCAGACCGCCGCGTTGCGCCGCGGCCTGTCGCAGGACCTGTGTCGCGAGATCACGCGGCTCTTGCGCGAGCGCATGCCCAAGCTGAAGACGCAGATCCAGGGTGACGCGGTGCGCGTCACAGGTAAGAGCAAAGATGAGCTGCAGAGCGCAATCGCCCTGCTGCGCAAGACGGAGCAAGACCGCAACTGGCCAGTGCCGGTCCAGTTCGTCAACTACCGCTAGAAAGGTGTTTCCCCAGTGGGGACCCCGTCAGGGACGAAGGGTGTTTCCCCAGTGGGACCCCGTCAGGGACGACGGGTGTTTCCCCAGTGGGACCCCCTCAGGGACGAAAGGTGTGTTTACCCAGTCGGGACCCGGAGGCACGGAAGGTGTGCCCGATCGGCGCCGTGACAGCCATTTCTGACACGCACCTGTCTCAGTCGCCTATGACTTGAGGTCTCATGCCCTTTGCGCGCCCCTGGACCCGCGACCCGCGACGCGTGACTCAAGTGGTGCAAAACTTGTTAGACTGGCAGCCATCTCCCGCCTGGGTCGATTCCGGCAGGCGGCCACCGCGTCGGTTCATGAGGGGGAGGGAGCCAGGTTCGGTGCGTGCCGTCGTCGGGGTTCTGCTGCTGGTAGGCCTCCTCCTGGGAGGCATGCAGCCGGTTGCTTCCGCCCAGGACGACCAGGACTCACAGGCCCAGGACGCTGGCTCGGTGCGCATGGACGTGCGCGCGGGCTTCGACGGCGCCGGGCGCGTCGGCGGCTGGGTGCCGCTCGACGTCCAGCTCGTCAATGAAGGCGCCGAGATCAAGGCCAACGTCCAGGTCGTCGTCGACCAGCCGGGCGGTCGAAGCACGTACAGCTTCGTGCCGACGACGTTCTCGCTGCCGGTCGTTCTGCCGCGTCTGAGCAATCGGCGGTTCTCCATGGAAGTGAACCTGCCGAACGCCACCAACAACCGACTGACCGCGCGGCTCGTCAAAGATCCTGGCGGCGAGCTGATCACCGAACAGGACATCAACATGACCCGTGTGCCACTGGGCGATTACTTTTGCGGCGTCCTGGCGCGCGACCCGTCCGCGTACGACTTTCTGTCGGCGCTCGACCTGCCGCCACCGATCCGTCGGGCACGCACCGCGCCGCTCGATCCCGCCTCCGTGCCCGAAAAGGCCCAGCTCCTGGGCAGCTTCGATTGCCTGATCATCGACAACGCCGCCACCGCCCAGCTGCGGCCCGAACAACTGGAGGCCATCCAGGTCTGGGTCGGCACGGGCGGCCTGCTGATCGAGGTCGGCGGGTCGACCTGGCAAAGCACGCTGGGGCCGCTGCCGCCCGATTTGCTGCCCGTCGAACCGAGCGGGCTGACCAACGTCCAGTCGCTCAACGCGCTGGGCGACTTCATGTCGACGCCGATGGACCAGTCCGGCCCCTGGCTGGTCAGCAATTCGCGGCCCAGGACCGATCGCGGCGCCCACGTGGTGGTGGCCCAGGACGGTGTGCCGTTGATGGTGGCCTCCAAAGAGGGCGACGGCACGATCATCTACCTGGCGTTTGAACCGACCTCGCGCAACTTTCGCCAGTGGAGTGGCAACGACGCGCTGTGGCGTTACCTGATCACCCAGGCTGCCGTCGACAATGGCGTTGGCTCCGCGCTCGTGCGCCCGTACCTGCGCTGGGGCGGCCGGCCGCCGCGTCTGGCGATGGCCGACTTCTCGACGCAGCCCAAGCCGGCGCTGGACTGGTTCTGGACGTTGATCGCCGTCTATGGAGCCGGCGTGGGCGGCACGCTGTTCCTGTTTGGACGCCGCGGCATGGTGGGCTGGGGGCTACTGTCGATTATCGGCTTCACGGCCGTGGCCGGCGCGGCGGCGATTATCATCGCGCGCCAGCGCGCCGAACCTGACGCCGCGATCACGCGGGTTGTGGTCATTCGACCCATTGACGTGGGCAACAGCTCGGCCGCGTACACGCATGAGTATGTGTCCGTGCTGGCGCGGCGCGACGGCGCGTTCAATTTCGTGCTGCCCCAGGATGACCTGAGCCGCGGCCTGTACTTCCCGTTCCCGCGTCCCAGCGACGAGTCGGACTCGACGTGGCCGTTCACGGTGCTCGAAGGCGCGCAGCCGACCCTGCAGAACATGCAGCTCCAGCAGGGCCAGCTTGCGACCGCGCAGATCGACGGTCAGCTGAAGGACGCGCCCGGCGTACAGGCGGACCTGCAGGTCGATCACGGCGCACTGACGGGCATCGTGACCAATCGCACCGGTGGTCGACTCAGCGACGCGTACGTGGTCGTCGACAGCGACATCCGCCCGCTGGGCACCATCGAAAAAGACCAGTCGAGCCAGCTCGATTTCCTGCTGCCGCCGCAAGCCGCGGCCGGCAATCTCGCGGCCACCGCCATCGCCGACAAACTAACGCCGCCCGGGTCGTCGGCCAAACCCGGCGCGTCGGCACGGCGCGACTGGCTCGAGTCGTTGTTCTCGGCACGCTTCCTGTTTGCGCGGATGGAAATGCGCGGACCAACGCTGGTCGGCTGGCTCGACCGCGCGCCGGATCAGATCGTGGCGCCAGACTTCCGTCTGAGTCAGGGCGACTTCACACTGCTGGTCCAGCCGCTGAAGCCGCAACTGCCGATTGGTTTCGACGGGGAGATCCCCGCGGCGGCCATGAACAAGCGCGACCTGGGTATCGGCTCGGGCGCGCCCACGGACCGCGACTACTACACCGTCGCGCCAGGCGAAGCGATCACCTTGCAATTCGCCATTCCCCCCAGCGAAGGCACCTTCCAGCTCAGCCAGCTGCGGTTGAACGTGGACGGCGTGGTGCAGGGCCGCGTCCGACAGGCCGACGTACCCTTTACCGTGTCGCTGTTCAACTGGCGCGCCGCGCAATGGGACGCCTGGGAAGTCAACTCCGGCAGCAGCATCGTTCCGAACGGCGATCGCTACATTTCCGCGGCGGGCGAAATTCGACTGCGCTACACACTGGACGCGTCGCTGTCGGCCACCGTCCGCGAGGTGCGGTTGAACCGTCTCGACGTTACGGCTGTCGGGTCCATCAAGTGAGCCTCGATTCGCCTGTCGAGCGGGTGGTCGAACATGAGCACCCGTTGGTTTCGCATCCCGCGAGCGAACCCGCGGTCATCGTCGAGCATCTGGCGCGTCGCTTCGGCCCGCGCGTCGTGCTGCACGACCTGTCGTTCACGGTGGATGCCAGCCAGGCGTTCGGCATAGTCGGCGCCAACGGCTCGGGCAAGACCGTGCTGCTCCGGCTGATCGCCAGCCTCGACCGTCCCACGGGTGGTCGGATCGAGGTCCATGGCTACGACACGCTGCGCACGCCGCGCGCCGTCCGCGACCGGGTGGGCTATTTGCCCGAGGAGCCGATGCTGTACGACGGCCTCACGGCGGAGCAGTACCTGGAATTTGTCGGACGCGCGCGCGGCCTGGGCAAGCAGGTGCGCCAGGTGGCGGTCGATACGTTGCTGCAGGTCGTCGGACTCGACGAGCGTCGCTGGCGGGACGTGAGCTCGTTTTCCCCTGGCGAGCGCCGCCGACTGGCCCTGGCCAGCGCGCTGGTGCACGAGCCCGACGTGCTGCTGCTGGACGATCCGCTGCGTGGTCTCGACGGCTTCGCGCGCCTGGAACAGATCGAGGTCTTGCGTGAGCTGCATCGCCTGGGCTCGACCATGGTGATGGCCGCCACCCGTCCAGAGGACGCGCTCGAAGTGTGCGACAGCGTCGCGGTACTGCGTGACGGTACCCTCGTCTGGAGTGGGGACGCCACCGCCGCGGCGGCTCTCGCCGCGCCGCAGTACGCCAACTCGGTGCGCGTGCGCGCCGAAGTCATCGACCAGTTGGAAGCGGCCGTCACCCTGCTTTCCCAGCGGCGCGATATTCAGGAGCTCGAAGTCGACGAGGATGGTCGCAACATCTGGTTTCTGTTCTCGGGCGACGAGGAAGCCCTGGCCGCGCTGCTGCCGCAGCTGATCCGCGCGGGGGCGAGCGTGGCCCACTTCGGCGTGGAGCGCCGCTCGCCCGCGGCGGCGGTCGCGCGGCTGTTCCACGAAGATGCCACGCGATGATTCGCCAGCTGCGGTCCGGGGCTGCGAAAACTGGCAGCCCGCGGCCTGGAGGTACACAATGCCCTATGGCCGCGAGCGGAGGCTGCACGTGCCACTGATTGGCGCGCTGGTCATCAAGGAATTCCAAACCTGGCTGCGCGGCCGCCTGACCTTCGCCGCCTTCACCCTGCTGGTCCTGCTCGTCGCGCTGATGGTGTTCTTGCTGGGCACCCTCATCCTCGCGCCCGACGCCAACGCGGCTCCCGCGCTGTTTTCCACGACGTCCACCACCTCGACCAACATCCTGGTCGCCAACCGCGCCGTTTTCCTGTTCGGCGCAGTCGGCGTCTGCGTCATCCTCGCGGCGGCCGTGGTCGCCCCGGCGGTGGCCGCCTCGGCCTTCGCCAGCGAACGCGAGCGAGGCACGCTCGACCTGCTCCTCCTGCAAGGCCCTGGTCCGGCGCGCATCGTGCTGGGCAAAGTGCTGGCGGCGCTCGTCTTTAGCCTTCTGCTCCTGGCCGTCGGCATCCCGTTCTTTGCCCCCGCCTGGTCGTTTGGCGGCGTTCAGGCAGACCAGGTGATCGCCATGATCACCATCGTGTGCACGGTCACGCTGTTTTACTGTGCGCTCGGCGTGTTCTTCGGCTCGCTGTTCAAGTCCACCCTGCCAGCCGCGATGTTTGCGCAGGGTGTCGCACTGTTCATGGTCTTTGGCACGCTCGGCTTGCACCTGACCTTCGCCATCCTGAGCGGCAACGACGCATTTCGACCGTTGCTGTGGCTCAATCCGTTTCTGGCGTTGCTCTCAGGTGGTGGAAGCGCCACTGATTCGTTCGCCCGCGGAGCACCGGTGGCGTACCGCAACGTCCTGTCGTTGCCGCCGCAGAGCTGGGCGCCGGGCGTGCTGCTGCCGGCCTGGGTCATCGGCAGCCTGGCGTGGACCGCGCTGGCCGTGCTGCTGGTGGCGGGCGCGACCGTCGCAATCGAGCCTACTCACCCGTTGAAAGGCAGGCGCGCGCGATGACGATGCTTTCTCCCGCGGCAACCTATCACGCCGAGCTGCGCCAGCAGCTCGAGACCGTAGGTCGGGCTATTTCGCTGCAGCGCGGGCTGACGTGGCTCGCGCGCGGGCTGGCGGCAGGCACCATCATCGTGCTGGGACTGATCGTCTGGGCGTGGACACACGACGCGGTCAGCGGCCTCTCGATTCCGCTCCTGGTGGCGATCCCCGTGTTCGCGGCGATCGCGGTGGCGATCGGCAGCCTGTTCATCCGCCACAACTCGCCGGAGCTGGCACGCAGGATCGATCGTGCGGCTGGCCTGCAGGAACGCTCCACCACGGCGCTCGAGCTGGGACGTCGAGGTGAAGAGTTTCCGCTCGCCCTCGCACAGATGCGCGACGCGGTCGAGCACCTGCGGCGCGTCGACATGCTCGATGCCTTCCCGCCCCGTCTCCCCCGCAAAGAGCTGCTGGCAGCGTTCTTTGTTGGCGTCATCGCCGCGATCGTCGCGCTGAGCCCCAATCCGTGGCTGCTGCAGGCGCGCGCGTCCAACCCGAGCATCACCATCGCGCGCGAACAGGCGGAGCGCGTGCAGCGCGTCGCCGACAGTCTGCCCCAGAACGAGTCGCCGGACATCGACGCCCTGCGTCAACTCGTGAGCCAGGGCGCGCAGACGATGCAGGCGCGCAGCAACGAACCCGACGCGGCGCTGAACGCGCTTCAGGACCTGGAGGAACAGGTTCAGCAGATGAGCGCTGGCGACGACCAGTTGGCGGCGGCGCTGGCCGCGGTGGCCAGTGCGCTTTCGGGCAACCAGAACACGCAGGCGCTTTCGGACGCGATCAATACCGGCGACATGCGCCAGGTCTCGCAGGCCGCCAGCGACCTGGCCAAGTCAATGGCCAACCTGTCACCGCAAGATCGGCAGCAGCTCGCCCAGGTGCTGCGCGACGCGGCCAGCAAGGCCGGGAGCGAGTCGCAGGGCGTGGCCAGCAATCTCTCGGCCGCGGCTGACGCGCTGCAGGCCTCGGCGGCCGCGGCCGGTGATCCGAGCCAGGCAAATCAGGCCAACGGCCAGCAAGCCGATGCCAGTGGAGCCCAGGGCGCGCAGAGCGCGCAAGCTGCGCAGGCCGCCAGCGACGCCATGAACCAGTTGAGCCAGAGCGCCGCGGCCGCGGATGCGCGTCAACGCACCGCCAGCCAGTTGGAAAGCAGCCGCAACGCGCTCGAGCGAGCGCTGGGTCGGACGCAGAGCCGCTCCGGCAACAACAACACCAGTGGCAGCAGCGCGAACCGCTCGTCGTCGAGCTCGCAGGCGTCGAATGGCGATCAGTCCGGGTCGCAGTCCCAGGACAGCACCGGTCAGAGCCAGTCGGGTGATCAGCCTTCCGGCGGTGGTGACCAGAATGGCGCGGGACAGCAGGGCGACCAGAGCGGCACGGGCAACGACACCGGCACGGGCGGCGGCTACTCGACCGGCGGCGACCCCCAGAGCCTGAACAACAACGGATCGCCGAGTCAGCTCGACGCGGTCACTGACCCGCAGCAGGACCAGAGCGGCGGTGCCGCCCCGGATGTGAGCAGCACTAACCCGTACACCAGCGACGCTGGCTCCGGCAGCGCGCAGACGGCGCCCGAGTCCGTTCAGCCGAGCTACTCCAACAAGCCGACCCAGGGCAACGATTCAGGCAGCATCCCCCTGGGCCTGCGCGATCTCGTCAAGGACTACTTCAGCTCCCTGGACCAGAAGTGACCGTACTTCCAGCCAACGTTCCCTCGGGCGGACAGCCGCAGACGACGCCCACGGGCCCCACGCCGTTCCGTTTCATCGAGACCGCTCGCGCGATAGAAGCCGAGGTCGGGCAGGTCATCATCGGCCAGTCCGAGGTCGTCCGCGGCGTGTTGACGTGCCTGCTGGCGGGCGGCCACGCGCTGCTCGAAGGCATCCCGGGCCTAGGCAAGACGCTGCTGGTCCGCACCATCGGCGAAACTCTGGACCTGTCGTTCAGTCGCGTCCAGTTCACCCCCGACCTGATGCCCGCCGACATCACCGGCACCAGCATCCTGCGCGACACCGCGGACGGCATGCGCTCACTCGAGTTTCAGCCAGGTCCGCTATTCGCCAACCTGGTCCTCGCCGACGAGGTGAATCGGGCGACACCCAAGACCCAATCGGCGCTCCTCGAAGCCATGCAGGAGCGCCGCGTCACCGCCGGACGCTCGACGCACACGCTGCCCGAGCCGTTCTTCGTCCTGGCGACGCAGAATCCGATCGAGATGGAGGGCACCTACCCCCTGCCCGAGGCCCAGCTCGACCGCTTCCTGTTCAAGCTCACGGTGCCGTATCCGACCGAAGACGATCTGCTGCGGATCGCCCAGGTCACCACCGGCGCCAACATGCCGCACCCCATGCGGGTTGCCTCCGGCGCAACGCTGCTGGAGCTGATGCGCTTCGCTCGCGAGGTGCCGGCCGCCGAGTCGGTCATGCGCTTCGCGGTGCGCATCGTGCGACGCACCAATCCCGAAACGCCTGATGCGCCCGCCGAGGTCAAGCGCTTCGCGCGCTACGGCTCGAGCCCGCGCGGGGTCCAGTCGCTGGTGCTCGGGGCGAAGGTCCGCGCCCTGCTCGAAGGCCGCTACAACGTGGCGTTTGAAGACATCCGCGCCGTCTCGATGCCGGCCCTGCGCCACCGCGTCATCCTGAGCTTCGAAGCCGATGCGGAAGGCGTCACCACCGACAAACTCATTCACGACGTTGTCACGACGACACCCGAGGAGTAACGCCGAAACGTGGCGACGCCCCAGACGCTGCTCGACGGCACCTTCGCGCGACGGCTCGAGCGCCTGCAGTTGGTCAGCCGCAAGCGACTGATCGGCCAGGGGCAGGGTGACCGCCGCTCGCTCCGCAAGGGCTCGAGCCTGGAGTTTGCCGACTACCGCCACTACGTGGAGGGCGACGATCCGGCGCGCGTCGACTGGAACATCTACAGCCGCACGGACACGTTGTTCGTGCGTCTGTACGAGGAAGAGGAAGTCCTCAACGTGCACCTGCTGGTCGATGCCAGCCGAAGCATGGACTGGGGCGAGCCGTCCAAGCTGCGTTACGCGCGACGGCTGGCGGCGGCGCTGGGCTATGTCGCCCTGAACGCCTCCAACCGGCTGTACGTCTGGCCGCTGCATGCATCGTCCGGCTCGTACGGTCCCGTGTGGGGGCGGGGACGCGCGGGGGCGATGCTCAACTTCGTCGAAGAGTTCAAACCCGCGCAGATCGCGACGCCGGTCGTGTACGGCGGGCATGCCAGTCCACCTGACCTGGATCAGTCGCTGGCGAGCTTTACCAATCGCAGCAGCGGGCTGGTGGTGCTGTTTTCGGACTTGTTGTCGCCGACGTGGGAGAAAGCGCTGTCGCGGCTGGCGAGTCGTTCCTCTGAGGTGGTAGTGATGCACACGCTGTCGCCTCAGGAATTGCGACCCGCGCTGGGCGGGGACGTGCGGCTGATCGATCGCGAGAGCGGCGCCGCCGTCTCGGTAACCCTCAACAACGATGCGATTCGACTGTACGGCCAGAGGTTGGCCGACTGGCGGCGGACGATCGAGTCGTTCTGCGCGCGCCACGGGATGGGGTATGTCCCGGTCGACACGGCCATGCCTCTTGAAAGTCTGGTGTTCGACGTCCTGCGCCGCAGGGGCGTAGTGCACTGATGCGGCCTGTGTGGCGGACGAGTTGGCTCGTGTCGAAGGGTAGGGGAGACCCCTACAACCCCCAACGGGGACGTGGTCCGCTGATGGTTCGCCCGGCGGCCCGCGCGGAGGATACGTTGGGTCGTGTCGATCAGTAGTAGGGGGGAGACCCCTCCGACCCCATTGGGGTCGCTGATGGGTCGCCCCGCGGCTGCGCGGCGGAGACGTTGGGTCGTGTCGATGAGTAGGGG
>JAFAOS010000099.1 GCA_019247515.1 Chloroflexota bacterium
AAGCCCGTTCAGCGAATGTCGATCCTATTCGGCTCAAGCTCCACCTCGAAGCCGCCCAGCGCACCCTCGCCGCTCGTGCTGCTCGGTCGGATTCTTACGTGAGGCAGCCATGAGCCGAAAGTCGGATCCTTACGTGAGGCATCACGGCATTAATGACGCTCCAAGGCTTGCGGTCCAGGCGTGCGCACGTGCGGGCGCCGCACTCCAAGCGCGACGAACCGCGTCGGCAACTCGCGCAACACTGGCAGCCCTAACGCCAGCTGTAAGACCTTCGGGACCGCCACACGGTCCTCGGCGCCGAGCGTCGGGCGCAGGACGTTTTCCTGCAGCAGCCCCTGGAATCCCTGGATCAGCCAGACCGCCAGCTCGCGTCGCCGCTGCACCCGCGCCAGGTGCCCGACCCTCGCCGAGCCCTCGCGGAGTGGCTTCCACAACAGGTTGGCTGCTTCCACCGCGTCCTGAATCGCCACGTTGATGCCCACGCCGGCGATCGGCGACATGGCATGCGCGGCATCGCCCAGGCACAGCACACCGGGTCGATACCAGCGTCGCAAGCGATCGGCGCGCACGGTGAGGAGTTTGACCTGGTCCCAATCCGTGATCTCGGCCGCACGTTCGGCAAGCTCGGGTATGCCGTCGGCGAACGTTGCGCGAAAAGCGTCGAGCCCGCGCGCTCGCACCGCGTCGTTGGCCCCTTTGGGGATGACGTAGGCCACCTGCCAGTACTCGCGCCGATTGATCAGCGCGAAAAAGTGCCCGGGCTGCAACCGCAGCTCGATCGCATCCCCGTCCGCCTCGCGCCGGCTGACGCGAAACCACAACACGTCCATCGGCGGCGAGGTTTCCGTGAGCGGCAGCCCGGCCACTTCGCGCACCCGCGAGGTCCGCCCATCCGCGCCGACCGTCAGGTCCGCCCGTATCTCGTCGTGTCCCGTGGGCGTCTGAAATCGGACGCCTGCCACGCGCCCATCGTCCTCCAGCAGGTCGATGACTTCCGCTTCGCGGATCAGCGTGAAATTGGGATACCGCGCTGCTTCCGCCGTGATGAACTCGAGAAAATCCCACTGCGGCACGAACGCCACGAACCTGAAGCGCGAGGGGAGGTGGTCGAAGTCCAGGCGCATGCGCGTGCCGTCCGGCAGCCGCACCTGCAGCTGTGAGACTTCGGAGTGTGGCAGCTCGCGCAGAAAACGATCCGCGAGCCCCACGTTGTCCAGGATTTCCAGTGTCGACGGATGGATCGTGTCGCCACGAAAATCGCGCAGGAAGTCCGCGTGCTTCTCCAGTACGACGACCGTCACGCCAGCTCGCGCGAGCAGAAAACCCAGCATCGCCCCGGCCGGCCCACAACCGGCGATGCAGCAGCGGACAGCCGGCCTCACACGATATGCGTCTCGGGTGCGCGCGGAATGATCAGCGCACATATAAGGTAAAGCAGCAGCGCCACGGGGCCCGTCACCAGCGTGCCGATGGCCCAGGTCAGTCGAACGAGGGTCGGGTCGATGTCGAAGTACTCCGCGAGGCCGCCAGCCACCCCGGCCAGCATGCGCTCATCTTGCGATCGATAGATTCGGTTCCTCAGTTCCATGCGCATACGACGCGCTCCGCCGCCGTCGAGTTGCACTCGCGCCAGTCTATGCGCCCCCGAGCACTCTGGCCGCGTTCTTCTCCAGGATCAACTCGACGTCCTCACCCGGCAGCCCCACCTCGCGGATCCACTCGAACGTGCGCCTGTACGTCTCATAACTCAAGAGCACCGGGAAGTCGCTGCCAGGCACGAGATGCTCCGCCCCGAAGGCCTTCCACGCGCACAGCAGCGCGGCGTGGGAGCCGTGGCCTACGGTGTCGTAGTAGAAGCGTCGCGCCGTCACGCTCGGCGGCTCCGGCAATTCGCGCGATTTCATGGAAAACTGATTGTCGAGACGCTGCAGCAACATGGCGATCGGCCCGCCCAGGTGCGGAACGACAAAAGTGATATTCGGGAACACGGACGGAATTCGGCGCGCGATCAGGTGCATCGCCACCAGTGTGTCCTCCAGGGACGTGCCCACCGCGCCACCCAGCCCAAAGTCGTTCACCAGCGGTGACAGGGCTCCGTTGCCGGTGGGATGAAACAAGACTACGGCATGGCGTCGATTCAATTCCTCGTATACCGGCAAAAACGCGGAGTCCACCACCGGTCGGCCGAGCACCGAGCAATGAATGTTGACGCCCGCCATGCCGAGCTCGTCCAGTCCACGTGCCATCTCGCGCAAAGCGGCATCCGCGTGGGGCAACGGCAGCGAAACCAGAGCCTTGAAGCGATCGGGCATCCGGCTGGCGAGCGCGGCGGTCGCGTCGTTGACGATCCGCGCCGCGTCAATGGATGTCGCCTCATCCTCGGCATACGGTGCCCAGCCCGCGGCGGGTGACAACACCTGAACACCCACGCCGGCGTCCTCCATCATCCGCAACCGCGCCTCGACGTGTGCCGCATCGTCGGTCACCGGCGAGGTACCACCCGAGAATCCGGCTCGTCGAGCTGGACCTGGAAACCGCGCCAGAGCCTGCTCGTACGCGCGTGGATGGTAGTGCGCGTGAAGATCGACAATCATGTGCGCCAGGGTACGCCGCCTGCCGGCACGAAGGCGGTGCTCAGCACCCAGCCGCTGCCAACCGTACAGTTGACATCCAGCTCAAACCCGACCGGATAGCCGTCCCCAACGGACTTCAGCACCCGCGCCTTGAATGCACCCCGTTGGGGGAACCAGGTGAGCTCAGCATCTTCGAATCCGAACCACACGCGTTCGATCGGATACAGCGCCTTGAATATCGTTTCTTTGGCCGAGAACAACATCGTCAACCGCCGCGTGTCTGCCTCCGCATGGACCCAGGCCATCTCGGCGGGTCGACACACGAGTCTGGCCGCGCGTGCGATCTGATCACGCGCGGGATCCTCCACGTCGACACCCAGCCCGACGTAATCGTTGCGCAAGCCGACCAGCGCGACGGCGATCTCCGACGAATGGCTGATCGCGCCCACCACGCCACTCGGCCACAGTGGTTGCCCACCCTCGCCGCGTCCAATCCCGACGTGCTCGAACCCCAGCTCGCGCAACGCGTCCCGCCCGGCGGCACGCCCGAGCGCGAACAACGCCTGCCGTCCCGCCACCGCGCGCGGTCCCAGGATGCCCTCCTCGGATGGGTGCAGCGGCGGCGGCGTGGGCCCGATCTCCGAGAGGTAGCGGATCCCAACCCCCACCCTCGAGGGCAGCCCGCGCCTGACGTCATTCCGCGTTAGCCGCCCGGCGATTGGCGCCATCGCCCGAATTGGACACGCCCGCGCCCTTGCCAGCCAACTTCGGACCTACAATCGGGCCAACCACCAGCCATGACCATCAAGACCAACCACATGCATGCCGCGCTCACGGCCGGCGTGCCCCAGATCGGCACCTGGATCACCCTGGTGCGCAATCCCGCCATTCTCACGCTGCTCAAAAGCGCCGGACTGCACTACGCCAGGGTCGACATGGAGCACTCATCGCCGTCGATGGAGACCGTGGCGGACATGGCCGTGTTGGGACGCGCCCTCGATTTCCCGCTGGTCGTGCGCCCACCTGAGGGCAATCGTGAGTGGATCACGCGGCTGCTCGACGTGGGCGTCTGGGGCTTGCACGTCCCGCAGGTCGACACGCCGGAGATCGCCCACGAAGTCGCTCAGGCCGCCCATTATGCGCCGATGGGCGAGCGCGGCATGGCCGGCCTGAGCTCGGGCACCGATTTCGATGGCGACCTGACCGCCCGCGAACGTCTGGATCACCTGAACCGACAGGTCCACGTCACGGTCATGCTCGAGTCGGCCGAGGCATTCCGCCATCTGGACGAGATTCTGTCGATCGACGGCATCGACGCCGTCACGCTGGGGCCCACGGACCTGGCCCAGGACCTCGGCGTGTACGGCACGCCGCGCCAGTCGGCGGTCCTGGACGAACACCGCCAGCGGCTGATCGACGCCGCTCGAGCGCGCGGCAAACACGTGGCGATGCTGGTCGACTCGATCGAAGAAGCGCAGCGCTGGATCGACGCGGGCGTGCTGCTCATCGCGTATGGATCGGACGTCGGCATCCTGCGCCACGGCTACGCCACGGCCGTCCGCCAGTTGCGCCAACCCGTCGGCCGAGCCTGATCTTCCTGGAGCGGACCGAGACAGCACCCGCCGCGAGGGTCCTGCCGCAGGTGCACGAGCTGGTTCCGGTGGCGAGCACGATTCCGCGCTAACGGACCCCTGCCGCTGTAGTCGCGAACGCCGGCTGCACCGACTCCAGCGCCAGCGCAACCTTCTGCGGTCCCGGAGCCGTGGTGATCATCCGCAGCACCGCGGTATCCAGCCCGCGCGCCAGCCGGCGGAACGCATCCGGGGCGCCTTCCGGGGGACCGAAATAGCCGACCGCCGACATCAATTCGGTGGGTAGCGCGTGGATCAATTCGTCCTGCGACGCGCCGCGGTCGCGCTGGTCCTCCAGCCGACGGAGCGTAGCATCGAAACCCATGCGTCCGAAATGGCCGCGGAAACTGCGGTCGCGCGGAGCACCGGGTTGACCAAGCCCGTAGCGCAGCAGACTCTGCGCAAAGGTGCGGCGCGCCAGCTCGGCGTCCTCGTCGATGCACATGCGCACGAAGCCCACCCACTTGATTTCGGATGGCTCGCGACCTGCCTTTCGGGCGGCATCGGCCGCGAGGTCTTTGCCCCAGGCAACCTGCTCGGGACTGCTCCAGCTCGGGATCACCCCGTCCGACAACTCGCCGGCGAGCTTCACCATCTGCGGCCCGAGCGCGCCGACGTAGATGGGCACCCTCGGCGGTTTGAACCCGAGCCGCACACCGCGCAGGCTCATCGTCTTGCCGGTGTAGGTCACCTCGTGGCCGTCCAGGAGCCTGCGCAAGATGCGCAGGTAGTCGCGCATGAGTGAGATGACCGGTCGGTTCGGCAAGTCGTACGCCGACTGCGCCGACGGCTCGTGGGCACTGCCCGAGCCGATGCCCAGAACGAAACGACCCTCCGTCAACTCGCCGGCGGTGGCAGCCTGCGAGGCGAGACTGGTCGGAGTCCAGAACGGGGCCACGGTCACCGACGTGCCCGTGGTCAGCCTGGAGGGAGCCGCCTGCGCCCACTGGACGGCGGTCAGGATGCCGTCGCGCGAGGTCACCCCGCCCGGCGCCCAGCCGCTGGTGTAGCCGAGGTCGACGGCGCGCGCGACCAGCTCGCGCTGCTGGAGCCATGACAGGTTGAAGGTGCCATCGAAGACGAAGCCGTAGTCCATCAAATTCCTCGCGTTTCCGATTCATGGATATCGAGCACGTCTGCGCCGGAATTCATGCTCGAAGGATAGTCGCCGTTACACTGGGCCGAGCCATGGCTGTCCGTGCCCGCCGCGCGGCCTCGACCGAAAAAAGTGCTTCCTGAAGAACCCAGCCCGCGGGCACAGACGCTCGCCAATCAGCTGCGTGCCGCGGCGGCAGCGCTGATTGCCGTGGTCGAACACATCGAGCCCGAGCGCTGGAGTGAGGTCCGCACGACCGGCGTGTGGTCGCCAGGTAAGGACGCCGAGCACGTCGCGGACGCAGTGGCGATGCACCTCTGGCATGTGTCTCGTTCGTTGGGCGTGCGTCAGCCACCAGCACCGGTCATCGAGCGCGCGCGGCCAACTGCTCTGCGCTCGCAAGCGGAGGTCGTAGCCCTGTTGCGCACTCGTGCTGCCGATGCCGCGCGTCTGATCGAAGGTCTCACCGACGGTGAGCTGGACCTGCCTGCTCGGCCACCACGCCGGCCGCCGAGGACCGTCGCCGAGATCATTGCGCGTCCGCTGATCGCCCACTTCGCAACCCATCGACGGGATATTGAGCTGAAGCTGCGCGAACCGCGGATCGGGCGGTGAGCCGCGCCCTCAAGGGCTTCCGCGACGCCGCGCCAGTCCTGGACGTAGTGCGGGTGCTCCGAATTCGCCCATTGGGCGCCGCTGGCCCCTGAGGGCGACAGTACACGCAAGACGGTCTTGTTCTGGGTCGCGAGCAGTTCTTGCCGGAGTCGAACGACTATCTGTCTGAGTCGGTCAAACTGGTGCTGTATTTTGTCGCACAGCGCTACATCGTCGCGGGCCTGTCAGCCGGAGCGGTCAAAGGCTGAGACCGTCTGGCGCGCACGTCCTGATCTAAAGTGATTGCAAAACGTTGAAGCCGGCCCCGTCCGCGTCGAGAGCCGAAGGGCGGGCCAGCGGGCGTCCGCGCTGGGCGATCATCGTCACCGGTCTTCCGCCGGCCTGCGCGACGCTCAGCGTCTGTCCGTCCCTGACCGTCGCCGCCTGCGTGAAGCTGACCGATCGAAACGCGTCCAGCGCCAGCACCCGGCCGCGTCGCGCAGAGGGAGCTTCGACCACCCACTCGGCGGAGGAGCGCGACGACCCATAGTGCGTCGTGAGCTGGTAGCTCTTGCCACTGGTGTTGTTGACAAACGCGATCAGCCAATCGCCGCCCGACTGTTCCTCGAGTGAAACGCTGACGGAGTCACCCGCGTTGATCGCCAACGGTACCGGCCGCGAGGCTTCCGGCAACGTCTCGACCCACGCCTGGTAATCGGTGCTGCCGTGGCCCGAAACCGTTTCCTGGGTACCGGCCTGGATGAGATCGTTGCCGCGCACGCCCCCGACGCCAACCCAGATCGCGTCGGCGCCCGCCGCGGAGTCCGGTGCGAATTCGGGCACACTCCAGGTCCCTCTCACGGCGGTGAACGTCCCGCCGGTCGCCGTGTACCCGGCCCAGTTGCGCGACTCCGGAGGCCCGCTGCCCGGCGGACGGATAGTGCTCGTCACGGACGCCGCCCAGCGCGCCAGCTGGTCGACACCGACGAAGGCCTGCACCGTGACGAGGAGCGTGGCGACAGCGGCCACCGCCAGCACGGGCCCCAGCACGCCCGCCAGCCGCCGACGCCTGACGGGCGGCCGGGGCGGAAAGTCGGGAACGTTGCTGGGCAGGATGTCCAGCGGGGGCGGTACCTCAGAGCGCACGGGGCTCAAATTGTAGCCGTCGGATTGAGGCAAGGACCCACGAAATACACGGCAGCGCCGAGTCGCGGGTACGCACGTGAGCTGGACGCCTGTCTGGCCGAGCGTCCACACTCGAGCCTCGATCTTCTATACTGGAAGCTCACGGGCCTCTAGCTCAATGGCAGAGCAAGTGACTCTTAATCACTAGGTTCGGGGTTCGAGTCCCCGGGGGCTCACCAACAGCGCGTTTTGAACTCGATCCGCGGCGCAAAACGCTCAAGTGCATAGCCAGCTCACCATTGTAGAGCAAGTGATTTTTCAAAATTGTTGGACCGTGCCCGACGCTGTCCGGCGCGCGTCCGAGCATTGCGGGAAGGCCGCTAGCGACCACACTGCTTTGGCCCGCGACCCGTCCCGCGGACGGCTACGCGGCACCGGGGCGCGCGTGCACGCGGACGCCCAGTCAGTCGGCAATCAAGCGCTAACTTGGCAGCGGCCTCAGGCAGCACGAACTGCGACGATCATCTACGCCCGGGTGACTGCTTGCGCGGCACGACGTACACGCCTACCTCACTCGAAACCCGTTTTGGGGTCACGGCCTGACGACGGGGGCGCGGGTGGCCTGAGGGTGGACGGCCACCCGCGCGCTTCCGCCGGCAAGGATGATCAGCGGGCGGGGGCTGACCCAGCGTGCCTGCGCGTCGCCGGGTCGGGCAGCTTTCCAATCCGGACTGTGGCTGTGACGGGGGCGGATGAGCGTGTTTCAAATCGGCGCACACGAAAGAGGCACACCAGGGTTCGAGGTGCCAACGCACCGCCGGTGTTATGCAGGAGTACCGGTTGTGCGTGGCTTCCAGTAGGCCGAACCAAATGAAACACGCGGACGTTGATGCGACTGCTCCGCGGCTCGCGCTGCCGCGCTGGAGGATCGCGCGCGATGCCACGCTGACCGAGCTGTGTGCCGCCTTTGTCGATCGCGGCCGCGCCGAAGGATTGTCACCAGCGACGGAGAGCTACTATCGGCGCGCCTGTGATCACTGGCTGAGGTTTTGTCATCAGCGTGGTCTCAGCGACCCTCGGGTGGTCTCGCCGGACCATTTGACGGACTACGCCGGCTGGCTCCAGGCTGGGCACTTCAACAAACAATCCGTCGCTACGTGGCTACGCGGCGTGCGTGCCCTGATGAGTTGGGCCGAGCTCCGGGGCTACATCGAGCTGAGCCCCTTTCGTCTGTGGAAGCTCAAGCAACCAAAGCTTCCCGCCCAGCGTGGCTTCAGCACCGGTGATGTGCGGCGCATGGTCGACGTGGCATCAGCCCAGGCGGCCAACGCCCTTCGTGACACGGCAATCCTGCTGCTTATGTTCGACACCGGCGTTCGCAGCAGCGAAGTCTGCAGGCTTCGACTCGCCAACATACTTGACGGCGACGAGCTGGCAACGTCCGTCACTGTGCATGGCAAGGGCGACAAGTACCGCCGCATTGAAATGCACCCGCAGACCCAGCGAGCGATCTTCGAGTACCTGGTCAATGAGCGGCCAGTGGAGGTCCGTTGTGAGGCGGTATTCGTTGCGCGTGGCAATCTCCACAGTCGCGGTTGGCACCCGCTGTCACCGAGCGGATTGTCACAGCTAGTGAATCGGATTGCTCATCGCGCGGGCCTGGCAGGACCGCGTCTCGGGCCGCACACCATGCGCCATGGCTTCACGCAGGAGTACCTGGAGTCTGAGGGGGCGCGCATTGAAGACCTGCAGATCCTGCTGGGGCATGAAAGCATCACCATGAGCCTGCACTACGCGGGGCAGGCGGCGGCCACCGCACGCCGCGGGTCCCGCCAGTACTCACCCGTTGGCAAATTGGGCCTACATCTGGGCAAACGCCTGCAACGGGGGCGTCCGAAGAAAGGATCGCTTTGAGAAGTAAATGCATGTGGCCGCGCCTGGCCTGAACCGGAGTGACTTCGTGCCGGTTTCGCGCGGCAGAAAAAGGCTCGCAAGAATAGGAAACACACTCCCGCGCCAGGGACGCCGATTCCAGGCGTGGATTGACGCCCATCGGCATCCAAAAGGGCTGAAAGCGCTAGATGTCGTAGTAGAGGTGAAACTCGGACGGTTTCGTGAGGCTCGCGAGGTGCAAGATGTTGTATTTGTGCACTTTGCCGAACGCAACATGTGGTGGTGAGCCACGCAAGTTGAGCGAGTTTCGTGAGCGCTGGAAGCCGGCATTGTGGGTGACATTGTGGGCGGAAACCCAGACCCACCTCGTAGGGTGAGAAACAAACAACCATGGCCCGAATCGACTGCGCGCCGGCTGCCCGCCTGCGCAACGCGAGCTTCGGCAAAGCCTGTCGCCCGAGTGTCGTGCTGAACGAGATCCTGGCTGCGCATGTTGACTAAGACCAGGATTTCAAAAGTTCGAGCTCCTATGCGGGTGGTAGTGACCAGTCGGCGGCCCAGTGAGCAAGGTCGCTGTTCATGACGTCGACGAGTTGGTTGAGGGTGCCCTCATACGGGAGCGGCTCCCACCGGTTGCGGTCATAGAG
>JAFAOS010000005.1 GCA_019247515.1 Chloroflexota bacterium
AGGGCACCCAGCACCTGATTCTGCTGCCACACGCACAGAACAAACCCGGATTGGCCTTTCCGTCGACCTCAGTGCTGCCGCGCGGCGGCCTTGAACCAGGCGTACAGGCAATCGCCGGCGGCGACGAGGTGCGCGTCATCCTGCCCCTTGCGCCGCGCCCGCTGCAGGCTGCGCACGAAGTCCAGGGTGGGCGTCAGGTCGTTGTCGTCAAGCTCGTCGACCAGCGCGTGCAGCTGGTTGCGTCCGGTCGTCGGCGACTGTGGCCGTGGTGCGGCGCGCGAACGTGGCGCCATCGGTACTCCTTTCGGCGCCAGCCTACGCCAGTCGTTCCCCGGCTGCGCGATCATCGGCAATGTAGGGCTATGTACGGCAGTCCTTGGTACAATCAGGGGTGCAAACCCCGAGCCAGCCGCCCAGCCAGGAGGGCGCGGCGTCCGCCGACGCCGAGCTCCTGGCGCTGGTTGCGGCCACCCCCTGGAGGCGTCAGCGAGGCGGCCTTGACCGCAACGGGCGCTGGATTGCCCCGCACGAGTACATGCTGGCGACCGAGCACCCGGAGTGCTACCGCGCCATCGTCCAGCGCCTGAAGGCCGCTGACGCCTGGCGTGGCACCTACAACGGCATCCGCTACCGCTACGTGGCCCTGGACGGCTTCCGCTACTGGCTGAGCTCGGGAGGACGTGGCCGCGTGCTGATGGCCAACCGCGCACGCGTTGACCAGGAGGACGACGTGGGGCCGAGCCAACTACGCCTGTGGGACTGACAGCGACCCCATAGCGTCGCTCGTGCCTGGCCACACAGCGCGCCGGCGCTATCAGCTAGCGCTGTCGAATTACCACATCGGGATTCCGCTCACGGGGATGTCGGATTACCACATTGATCGCCGCCCCCGTGTTTGCGGCCGACTCGCCACGTAACACCCCGAGCCGTTTTGCCACACCGTTCAACTCAACGTGTTACTTCGGTCCAATTTCGGGCTTCCGTCAAGTTTGAGCCCACACCGAGTTGCACCCCCGTAACGCAGACGTACCACGTCGAATGCGTGGCTAGCCTGACGGCCTGATCAGATGGTGGTGATCACAGCGTGGTGGCTCACGGAACCAAGTCGAGTGCGCCGCCGTCGCGCAAGCGATAGATACTGAAATCACTGTCAAATGTGAAGATCGGCACATCGCCCAGCTCGTCGGCGAGCGCCAGCAGTTGAGCCATCGGCGATGGCCATTGGGGTGTCGCGGTACGGTTCTGGATCGAATTGCGTGCAGGCGTCGCCCGGCGTTCAGGTGGCTGAAACCTCAAGGAAGTGATTCCAGGCCGAGCAGATGGCGATGGTCGCGTCAGTGAGCCGGTCTGGATTGAGATTGGAGAATCGGCGACGGCCATACCACCGTCGAAGCTCTTGTTCGATGATCTGTTCGACATCCTCCGCTACGCGGGCCTCGCGCAAGCGTGGCAGCATGGTCGACGCTTCGGGGACGAACTTCTCGGCGTTGCCGCGGTGGATCCCGATAGGGTCGTGTTGGAAGAGGATCTCAACGAGTTCGTCGTAGAACGCGCGGTAGTGCGCGCGAAAGCGCTTTCGCGCTGCCCGACGCTGCTCGGCTTCATTCGCCGTGGTCGCTTCGCTCACTCTATTGATGAACCGTACCGCACTCAATTGGCGAGCAACACGCGCTTGCGCAGGAGATCGAAGCGAGCTCGCCCGAACATTTGCCTCTTGGCCACCTTGAGCTTGTTCACATTCCCTTCCACGCAGCCCGAACTCCAGCGCTCGGTGAGCCCGGCGTGGACCGCATCCCAGTCATGTTGGAGATTGCGGCTGAAGCCACGTAATTCTGGCGGACCCATCTTGTGCACGTTGGAGACCCATTCGTCCAGCTCGCGACCGGTCGTTCACGAACCAGACGCAGGAAGTCCTGCGCCAACTGGCGCGCCCTGCCCAACTCAGCACTCCGCTCATACAACTGTCTCAGGAGTACATGCTCCTTCTCGTCCAGATCAGACGGTCGTCGGAGAAGGAGCCAGGCGAGGGTCCGCGGGCCCGGCAGCATGACGTGGGCCGGCGGTGGTGGTTCGGCGGTGCGCCAGCCTGCCAGCTGACGGCGTACTGTGCGCTTGCTTCCGCGATAGCCCCTCTTCTTAATTTCGTCGAACAGACAGGCCGCGACGTGCTGGCCGTCTTGCCACCGTTTCGCCAAATACGGCAGGTATGAGTCGAGTGCGGTGTCCCGATGGCCACGCGCGCCGAGCAAGTCAGCGGCAACTTCGGCAGTAGCGTAACGCCGCACTGTCTTGCGCTCCAGCCTCAGGCGACGCGAGATCGCGGTGATCGTGAGTCCTCGGGTCATCAGCTCGTGGATCTCGGCGTGACGTTGCTCGGTTCGCGCCATCAGCCGACCTGGCGAAGCGGGCGGCGGCAGGTCCAACCGCGGCGTGGCGTCGACAATCGCCTCCGCTTTGAGCTCTTTGCGCAGCGAAGCCAGCACGCGCACGGCGAAGCGCTCCAGTGCGTCGGCCAGGTTGTGGACCAAATGCCACCGATCCGCCACCTGCTGCGCGTCGGGCGCACCGCGCCGCGCGGCACTGGCGTAGACGCCAGCTCGGTCGCGGCAGATGACTCTGACACCCGGATGGTTGTCGAGCCACTCCACCAGCGCATCGGCTGAGCGATCTTCCAGGAGATCGACGATGCGATGAGCGGCGCCGTCGACCAGAATCGTGCCGTAACGCCGTCCCTTGCGAAACGCAAACTCGTCGACACCCAGAACGCTAGGTGTCGCGCTCGGTCGTTCTGGGAGTCCGCGCACCTTGCGCAGCAACGTCGTTCGGCTCGTCGGTATAGCTAATCGTTGACAGTGGCGACTGCCAGGCCGACCGCCCAGAGCGAGGCCGATCTCTTCGAGCAAAGACCGGAGTCGGCGTGTTCGGTGAGCGTAGCGTTCCGCCAAGATAGGGGCTTGCTCGACGAAGGTCTTCCGAGGGCACTCTGGCCAGTAACAGCGAAAGCGACGCACCCGCAGGTCGATGACGGCCTGCCGACCGGCGATCGGTAGGTCGCCGAGATTACGCTCATAACTGCCGTGGAACGCTTCGGACCAGGCGCCGCACTTCGGGCAGTGCGCGCCTGATGCTTCGCAGCGAACCATGAGGTGGACAATCTCGTCGCACAGTTGTACCTGCTCGACAACGAGCCCTGCGCCAGGCGGCAACAGTAGCTGTGGATCCACGGTCCACCTTGTGGGTGGCCCAGCGATCCGCCAGGGCGGAGTGTTCTACCGGGTCAGTCCCGGACCACGCAAGCCGCGCGCCAAATCTTGACATCCTCATCCGGCGCGGCGAGACCTCGGGCCGTCGCCAGAGACGTCCGCCGACGCGGAGCCAACATCGAGACGTGTTTCGCTCGAGACAGTTCTCAACAAGACATGGGTTCAGCCAACTGGCTAATGTTGCCCGTTGCAGTCGGTGCGGCCGCAGCGCCAGATGGCGCGTGCTGGCGGCCAGCTGCTTCTCACGCTAGAG
>JAFAOS010000020.1 GCA_019247515.1 Chloroflexota bacterium
ACCCCGCCTGGTTCGAGTTCAGCGGCCGCCGTGTTGAAGCGCGAGCGTGGCTATTTCAGCAGCAACTCCGCGCGCATGCAGTACCCGTCGCTCCGCAACCGCCACCTACCGATCGGCTCCGGTGCGGTGGAAGCCTCCGCCAAGCACCTGGTGCAGCGTCGGATGAAACGCACCGGCTCACGCTGGTCCGAGCTCGGCGCTCGTGCCATTTTGGACCTCCGCGGCCATCTGCTCAGCGGACGCCCGCTCGACCGCGTGACCTTACTTCCTACAAACGTCGGTTAGACCCCAATGCCGAGCTCATGCTGTACGCTGCACAGGTGAGGCCGGAATCGGAGTGGCGCTTCGAGCCGCTCGACGAGGCAGCAGCCTCGGAGATCTGCGGTTGGCGCTACCCGGGTCCGTATGCGCAGTACGACATCGGTGAGGGAGCGATGCACGCCCTCCTCGATCCGACGAATGCATACTTCGCTGCCCGCGATGCCCAGGACGTGCTCGTCGGCTTCTGCTGCTTCGGTCCCGATGCGCGGGTGCCTGGCGGCACCTACGACGATGGTGCGCTGGATGTGGGCCTGGGTCTCCGTCCCGATCTGAGCGGCAAGGGAGCGGGGAGGGCGTTCACGCGAGCGGTGTTGGTCCTCGGATGTGACCGGTTCGCGCCACAATCGTTCAGGGTGACGATCGCTGCCTGGAACACCCGGTCGCTTCGCGTGCACGAACAGCTGGGTTTTCGTAAGACTGGCGCCTTTCGCCGCACAAGTGACGACCGGGAGTTCATCCAAATGGTTGAGGTCGCGCGAGGGTGCAATGCTTCGTGAGGCGCGCCTGTCCGAACGACGCGATGAGAACATCTCAACGGACTTTCGATGGCTTATCGAGTGAGCGGACCAGGAACCATTTGCTGACCCAGCACTGGTTCGTGCCATCTATGCCGCTCTGAGCGCAACCGGTAGCAGGCTCGCGTGGACCGTTTTAGGGAGATCATCCGTCGCGGGTTGCTCAGGCCGTCGAAATAGCCCTCGAGGCTTAGCGGGTTATGAGAATGGAAGGTGGCGCTGGGGATCGAGCGCCAGGTCTTTTTTACGGAGCGTCCTCCGGCGGTAGCCGAGGTGCGGCTCCCTAAGCTGGCCCGGCAGCGCGCTTTGGCAATCGGCGGCCAAGCACCGCTGCGCCGATGGTCAGCAGACCACCAACAGCGACGACAAGGCCAAACATGGGAATGAAGTCCCGCAGACCGCGCCACGGATTGAGCAGGAAGAAGATACCGATGATCACTTGCACAATGCCGAGCACAAAAAGGGGCCCAGCCACTGATCCCTTGCAGGCGGCCGACGATGTTGATGACCCCGTTTGCGATGGCGGCGATGGCGATCAGGTAGTACTCAATGGTGGCCACCAGGACCGTGCCCACGAAGGGGTTGCCGAGCAGGATCAGCCCGGCAATGACGGCCACCACACCGCCAACCAATTGCCAGGCGCGGTGGTCGCCCGCGGCGTTGAAGAGAATCGACACCAGGTCGACGACACCGCCGATGAGCCAGAGGAGGGCCATCCATAAAACGGTGAACCACCGTCCAGCCACGTCCGCCGGCTCCCGGGCGCCGCTTGTCATGCACAAGCCCTCAAGTTGCCAACCACTTGATAGCGTTGAGCCCAGGCACAAAGCAGTACTCGCCTCCACGTACCGAGACGAAACCTGGCAATCCATTGAAATGCCGGCGGATAGGCCTGGCAGGGATCGTGTATCCGCCGGTCCCGTCGTTATTGCCGACCAGCGGGTCCTTCTCGGTCCCGAGGCCCACGAAATCACCGTTATTGATCCATTGCTGCTGGATGAATTCGAATTGCCGCCTCAGGCTCGCGCCCATAAAGATGAAAACGACGCCCCGGTCCACACCATCGTCATCGACAACATCTTCCGGAAGCACAGGTCCGTAGGAGGCTCCTCGGCGGATCAATCGATGGATATTCGTACTGACGATCGTATCCTGCAAGCCGTCCCTGGGATTAACGCGACGAATGTGCGCGCCCAGCGGGCAGATCAGTCCTTTCGGATCCGCCGCGAAGTATTGAAAATCGTTGTTGCGCGTGCTATCGAGGGCCAATTCGGGGTCGTCTCTTTCAGGCGCAAGCATCAGCGGCGCTCCGCTGCGCCAGCGGCCCACCATCTTGGCTGCGATCAGTTCCTCATCGTCTTTTGAGCGTGCGTTGGCACGCAGGAAGCGTCGGAACGCGGCCACGTCACAGTAGAGCTGACGGAACGCGAGAAAGCTTCCATTGCGAGTCAGCACCTCTGGACCCGGAAGAGGTGGAATGGACCCGGATTCGTCTGGATAACCAAGAATGAACTCACCAGGCATGACGGCATCCTGACCCGGATGCGCGCTCGCTCCGCTACCAATGACGAACGGGTCGCCGATCCCGTCTCGATAGCCAAAATGCTCGCGGCCGGTGGGAGGCACCCCGACATCAATCCGGTAAATGCAGGTGACCCCTTGGAGTCCTTCTGCGAGCGTTAGCGGCGCCCGCACGCCTTTTTCGGTCTCGCTCGAGACGATCACGCCAATGTGGATATCTCCGCTGCCAAGCGGAGCGACCCACTTCGATGGATCGCTCGCGCCTGAATCGCCAAGGATTTCCTTGCGCGCCGCCATACCTGCACGGAACTCGTCGGGAAAGCTGTCTAGATCGTTCTTCGGCAGACCAAGAGCGCGCAATCCCTGCCACGTGAACACCATGTTCATCGTGAAAGGCCGTGGCGACTCCCAGTCGGCAGCGCTGGTGACGTACGGCAATACCTTGTTCAGCGCAGCTTTGGCCGCAGCAACCTCATCCACGCGGTAAAGCAGGTATACGCCGTGAAACTTCTCCGATGACGCAGGAGCGCGCCCTGGATGTCATCCAGATCCAGGGCGACCTCGCGTTCGATTGTCTGCATGATCAGCTCTGTGCGGCGTCGAGCAATTCACCAAATGCCTGGAGGACCTTCTGGCCGCGCGCCACGTCTCGAACGGTTGCGTCCTCATTCGACGCATACCAGAGCGTAGCCTGGACCGTATATTTCTGAAGGTACGCGAGGGCCTCGGGCGATGTCAGACCCGGGTACCCCTCACCGACATCCGTGAACATGTAATCGATCCACGGCGCCGCGAACTTGATAACGTCGGCTACGTACGGTTTGAACTCGTCACTGTAGGTGGCGGCAAACAGGATTTGTGTGTCGTTGTTGATCAGACAGATGCGAAGATCGTGCACCGTACCGAGTTTCCCCTCCCAATACGGAGCCTCCATCTGTCCCTTGACCGCGCGCTGTCGGAAAAGCTCGGCGCCTCCGGGCTTGACCGGGGCGATCAGGGTGAACTCAGCCTTTGACCCGACGCGCAGACCCACTCCATCCGTCTGCTGCCGCACGGTCTGCCGCGTGCTGGTGATCTCGTCAGAAGGCACTGTGGGTGATATGGGTGTATACCCGTTGGATGTGGTTGCAGTCATCGACATTTCAAATCTCCCGTGCATGTATGGAAGTTCGCGGGGCTAAACGTCACGTGGCCTCGCGGCTTCTTCTTTCGTTTGTCGAGTTCGTGCCGCGGAATGTAAAGGAGCCGAGTGGAATACCTAATCCAGCTGTTCTGGGCAGATGAGTGTCATGCCTTCCTCCTCCGGTTGCAAGCTCCACTATCGACTTCGCATCGCATGGAGTGCTCATGCGTCGTCATTGCTGGCGGTAGATGCTGGTTGGTTGGCCGGGCGGGTCCACCAGCACCAGCGGCGCCCCACGCTGCAGGGCGGCGACAGCAGGCGCCGGGGGTGCTCCGACGAAGACGTCGGGAGGGCTGCTGTTGCCCGGCGACATTCTGGTTGACACTCGCCTGGCTGATCTGCACACGCGAGGCGGCGACGGTGGTTGCGACCGCTGGCTGGAGCGTGCCCGCGGCCTGGTGGCGAGCGCAGCGACGGTCGGGGGCAGGCTCGTGGCAACTTGCGCTGCTGCTGCCTGGAGTGTCGCCGCGACGGCCGTCGCGGCTGCCTGAGCCGTTGCCAGGACTGGCGTTCCGACTGCCTGAGCAGTTGCCACCGCCGGCGCGGCTGCGCTCTGGACTGTGCCAGAACCCTGGGTTCGCACGGCGGCTACGTTCGTGGCCGCCTGCTGCGCGGTGGGGACGGCCTGTGTCGGAGCCGGTGGGCTGCAGGCGGCGAAGCCCAGCACTGGCGCTGCGACCGTGATACTCGCCAACCTGCGCAGCGAAGACAGTAGCGGACGCGTCTTCAGCATAGGTGAACCTCAGATGGCAGCCGCTGGGGCGGATTGCTGCGACTGAGCCGCAGGGCCCAGGTAACGCGCCGCGCCGAAGCCAAGAATGACCAGGAACAGTGGTTCCAGCAGGATCAACCCGATGGCAAACCCGATGCCCTGACCATAAGCGCGTGCCATCTCCACGCCCCAGCGGATCTGCACGAACAGGTTCAGCAGAGGCACGACGTAGCCCAGCACCCACCAGCCTGATCGACCGGAGATTTGCAGCAAGACGGCGGCGTTCCAGATCGGGATGATCGACCACCAGCCCGGTCTATCGGCCTTCGTGAAGACTTTCCAGGCGCCGATCACGAAGACGACATAGACGACGAACGCCACGACCATGTTGAAGACGAGCCCGGCCAACACGCCAATCGGGTTTGTAATGTTGCTGGTGGTTTGCATCATCATGACGTCGAACACTTTGAGAAAACCTCCTACTGGCTACGTTGCGAGCGCCATCAGTGTGTGGTGGCTTGCGTGAATCACCGCGTGGCTGCCAGTTCGTCCGCCTCGGCCCGGCGCTGAAGGGCATACACCGCGGCATACTCCGCCTCTGCAACGGCCTGGCGCGCGAATTCGACCGCGTCCTGCGCCTGTGCCTCCGCCACCTTGGCACGCGCCTGAGCCTTCCGCGCGTTCCAGTCGGCCTTGGCCGTGTCCAGCTCGGCCTCGGTGCTCGCGACTGTCTCCCGCATCGATATTTGGAGCTGCTGCCACTTGGGGGCGGTGGTAGCCTGTGCCTGGTGGACCGCGGTCTGCTGGTCAGACTTCGTTGTGTCGATCTGCTTTTTGAGCTCCAGCTTGCGACCCTCCAGCTGCTGACGGGTTTCAGAGTGGGCTTCCAATATGGACCGTTCGGCCCGCTTGCTTTCCTGCGACAGCTCTTCGAGGAGCTGGGATAGCGGCTTCATGAGCAATCTCCTTTACTTGCGTGCGTCAAGCGGACCATATTGACGTGGCCGCGGCGCAGCCAATGCCGCTCCCGAGCGCGGGAGTGCTTGTGCTGAATCCTCCGCTTGCCTGTTGCTGATGCTGTCTGTGCGGCGCCGACCGATGCGATCAGTGTCGGCTTCGGGTGGCAGGAATGCCTGCGCCTGCTTGAGGCTATTTGGGGCGCAACTTGCGGCTCCTTACGTATATAACGTCGTCACTGCTCGGCGGTCGTGCGGACGGCTGGGATGAATCTTTCTCGGGTAAGGACATGCTGAAAGAGCCGGATGGAGTCTCACCCTACGGCCCTCTCGGAACCGAACATGAGCCTCTCGACTCACTGAGCTCCCACTCTCCAGCCGTCGTGGACGAGACGGCGCCTCACTACTGCCTGGTGCTCGCTGACTGGCAGGCCTAGCGCCGGAGCTGGCTGGCCGCCGATGATTGTCTTACCGCTCGCGGGCGCGCCGGTTGTCCATCTACGTGACCTGCGTATCCCAACGTACGCGAGGTGCCGACGGCTGCACCGGTTCGTAGTATGTTGTGGCGCGACAGCCGCTACACAGACGCTCAAGCACCTCAGCGATCGACGTGCCACTATCAGCCAGACGGCGCAACTCGCCAGACGCGTACGTCTGTTGGCCAAACTCGACACCCGGCAGCCCTGCGGCCTGCCACCGATCCGGTTTCCAATGTTGGACCAGCTCCAAGTGGGCAGCGACGTTCAATGCAATCGCCGCGAACGCGATGAGGGGGTGGCCCAGCTCTTTCGGAACCACCGCGCCGCGGCGCATGAAGTCCGTCGCCTCGAGCAACGCCAGTCCGCCTGCTATCGGGTCACGCGCAACATAGTGCACGTCTTTCAAGCCCACCATCCGAATAGCACCGACGCACAGCACGCATGACTCCAGCGTCACATACAGCGTGCACTCGCGTACGTTCGTTGTCGTGTGATCTAGAC
>JAFAOS010000040.1 GCA_019247515.1 Chloroflexota bacterium
CGGCGACGCGCGGGCCGCGGACGTCATCGAGCGTCACGCAACGCCGATTGGCGGCGTGGGCACCGAGGCATAGCCACTGGGTGCGCCGCAGCGCGGGCACGCCGCAGGTGGGGTCGTACCTCGTTCGTGGTCGCCACACACCTCGCACACCCACGTCAACGCGATCTCATGCACCAGGTCGGCGCGGCTGACGATGCCGACCAGCTTCTGGCCGCGCAGCACCGGCACCCGCTTGATGCGGCGATGGACGAGCAGATACCGCACCTCGTCGACGCTGGTATCTTCCATGACGCTGATCACATCGCGTGTCATGGCTTCCCCGGCCGTGTGCGCCTCGGGCTTGGCGATCAGGTCGAACTCGCTGATCAGACCCACCATGTGGCCGTCACCGTCGCACACGGGTAGGCCGCTGACGCGGTGACGATCGAGGGTCTGGGCCACGTCGCGAACGGAGGCGTCTTCAGGCACGCTGATGACGTTCGAGGTCATGATCTCGGCAACCTTCACGGGGCACCCCTTGGCCCCCAAGCGTACAACGCCGACGAATCACTCTGAGACTGCGCCGCCTGATCTATACTCAAGGCACGTACTCACGAACGGCGTTGCGCTGGCCCGAACACCGTTCAGTCGCTTTTAAGCAAGTCCTGACTGTTTGAGCTCTGCTGATGGCCGTGCCGACGCTCGTCGTCTATCTCACCCTGGCGGTTCTCCTGGTGGCCACGTTGCTGCTCGTCACCGGGCGGCTGTCGCCGCGCCAGCCGAGCCCGGCCAAGGCTCGACCGTACGAAAGCGGCGTGTCCGAGCCGATCACCACGCAGACGCGCTGGCCCGTGCGCTACGCGCTCGTGGGCATGCTGTTTCTGATCTTCGACGTGGAGGCGCTCTTCTTCTATCCATGGGCCGTCGTGCTGCGTGATCTCGGCTGGGGCGGCATCCTGGCGGTGATCAGCTTCTTCGTCGTGCTCGGCGCCGGGTACGTGTACGCCCGCGAGCGGGGAGCGCTGGACTGGCGATGACGGATACTTCCCCACACGTGACGGAGCGCTCGGGCGCGCCTGGCTTCATCCTGAGTCGCATCGAGGACTGGGCGCGCGAGTCCTCGCTCTGGCCGGTGACGTTCGGCCTCGCGTGCTGCGCGATCGAGATGATGGCGATGAGCGCCTCGCGCTTTGACGTGGCGCGGTTTGGATCGGAGCTGTTCCGCGCCTCGCCCCGCCAGGCGGACCTGATGATCGTCGCCGGGCGCGTGTCGCAGAAAATGGCGCCGGTGCTGCGCGAGGTCTACGACCAGATGCCGGAGCCCAAGTGGGTCATCGCCATGGGCGACTGTGCCTCGTGCAGTGGCGTCTTCAACAATTACGCGCTGATTCAGGGCGTCGACAAGATCGTTCCCGTGGACGTGTACGTGCCCGGCTGCCCGCCCACACCGGATGCGCTGCTGGATTCGCTGATCAAACTGAAGGAGCGGGTCGCCGCCGACAGTCGAGTGGCGCACGGGGCGCGGACGACTCAGGGGGTCAGCATCGTGCGCGACGGCACGCCCGAGCGATGAGCACCGACGACCACAGCTCGAGCACCCCCGCGCCGACTCCGCCGAGCTCACCAACCCCGTCGTCCTCGGCAACATCGGCGACGCCGTCGGCCGCGGCGACCTCGCCGACCGCCGCAACATCGATGCCGTCGACCGAGGTGATCTCGCCGATTGCGGCAGCCTTTCCTGACGCGACCGTGACCGTCGCCGCCGACGGCATCTCGACCTTGATCGTGCCGCTCGCCGACCTCGAGACCAGCCTGCTGCGCGTGCGCGGCGAGCTTGGCTTCTCGCGATTTGTCGACCTGACCGTCGTCGACCGCCTCCAGCGGCAGGATCGCTTCGAGCTGGTGTATCTCTTTTACTCCCTGGGCGCGAAGATGTGGCTGCGGGTCAAGGCGCTGACCGATGGCGAGGTGCCGAGTATCACCCCAACCGTGCCCGGCGCGAACTGGTACGAGCGCGAGGCCTTCGACCTCTTCGGCATCCAGTTCCAGGGCCATCCCAATCTGACGCGCATCATGCTCCCCGATAGCTGGCAGGGTTTCCCACTGCGCCGTACCGAGCCGCTGGGGAGCGAGCCCGTGGATTTCACGGTGACCCGCCGGGTGTACGGAGCTGACCCTCCTCAGGCGGACCCGCCAGGAGTCAGCCATGACTGACCTGGTCACGCGCCCCGAGACCGCTGCGGAGGCTCGGGAGCTCCTGACGGTCAACATGGGCCCGCAGCACCCCTCGACGCACGGGGTTTTGCGCCTGGAGCTCACACTCGACGGCGAGGTCGTCGTCCACTGCCGGCCCGTCGTCGGCTACCTGCACACCGGCATCGAAAAAACCTTCGAGCACAAGTCCTACGTCCAGGGCGTCGTGCTCACCGATCGCATGGACTACCTGAACCCGCTCGGCAATAACCTCGGCTACGCGCTGTCGGTCGAGAAACTGGCCGGCTGCGAGATCCCCGAGCGGGCCAGCGCGCTGCGCGTGCTTCTCGCCGAGCTCACCAGGCTGTCGTCGCACCTGATGTTCGTCGGCTCGATTGCCCTGGACCTGGGCGCAAGCTCGCCATTCCTGTACTGCTTCCGCGAACGCGAGAAGATCCTCGACTTCTTTGAGGGCATCAGCGGCGCGCGCATGATGACCTCCTTCATTCGTCCCGGCGGGCTGGCGCACGACGTCGAACCCTCGATGGTCGACAAAATTTCCGGTTTTCTCGACGTCATGCCCGGCTATATCGATTCCTACGAAGAGCTGCTGACCGGCAACCCGATCTTCATGGAGCGCACGCAGGGCATCGGACGCCTGCCTGCCGAAGACGCCCTGGCGCTGGGCGTCTCGGGCCCACCGCTGCGCGGCTCGGGCGTCGCGCTCGACATGCGCAAGTCGAATCCGTATTGCGGCTACGAAACGTATGACTTCGAGATTCCCACCGGGACCATCGGCGACTGCTTCGATCGGTACCTGGTGCGGGTGACCGAGATGCGCCAGAGCGTGAAGATCTGTCGGCAGGTGCTCGATCGGCTGCCAGCGGGGCCAGTGCAAACTGCCGACCGCAAAGTCATGCCGCCACCCAAGGAGGAGCTGGCCAGGAGCATGGAGGCGGTGATCCACCACTTCAAGCTGTGGACCGAAGGCATTCGCCCGGCGGCCGGCGAAGCCTACGTTGGCGTCGAGTCGCCTCGCGGCGAGCTGGGTTTCTACGTCGTCAGCGACGGCTCGGGGCGACCCATCCGCGTGCACGAGCGGGCGCCTTCGTTTGCCAACGTGCAGGCGCTACCCCGCATCATTGAAGGCGGGGTGGTCGCGGACGTGGTTGCCTGTATCGCGAGCCTGGATCCGATCATGGGCGAGGTCGATCGGTGACGCTGTCGGACGAGACCCGCACCGCGATCGAGCGCCTGGTGGCCCGCTTCCCAGAGCGGCGCAGCGCGTTGCTGCCGGCATTGAAGCTCGCGCAGCGCGAGGCCGGCTATCTGCCGCCGGAGACGATCGCCGAAACGGCCAACCTGGTGGGCGTGCCGCACGCCGCCGCCCTCGAGGTCGCCATGTTCTACACCATGCTCCATACCCGGCCGGGACCCGCGACGCGGGTGGTCGTTTGCGCTCAGCTGCCGTGCGCACTGATGGGCGCCGAGGCGCTGATCCGCGAGTTGCGCGGGGCGCTCGAGTCGGAGTCGATCGAAGTCGAGCGCACCAGCGAGTGTTTCGGAGCCTGTCACCGCGCCCCGATGGCGCGCGTTGGCGACATGTACTACGAGAACCTCGACGCACAGGGCCGCCAGGTGCTGATCGCGGAATTGCGAGCGGCGTGACGCTCGCAACGAACGTCGACTTCGAGCGGGTGCTTCTCCCGCATCCTGGACGCAGCGAGCCGCTCAACCTGAAGGAATATCGAGCCGAAGGCGGCTACGCGGGCTGGCAGAAAGCTCTGACGAGCATGACGGCGGATCAGGTGATCGAAGAGGTCAAAGCCTCGGGCCTGCGTGGTCGGGGCGGTGCTGGGTTCCCCACCGGCACCAAGTGGAGCTTCATTCCCAAGGCGCCCGGCGCCAAGTACGTGGCCGTCAACGCCGACGAGTCGGAGCCCGGCACCTTCAAGGATCGCGAGCTGATGGAGGTGGAGCCGCACCGCGTGCTGGAGGGCATCGCGCTGTGCTGCTATGCGATCGGCGCCGAAACCGCCTTCATCTATATACGGGGTGAGTACGTGTGCGCCGCGGACCGACTCGAGGCCGCCATCGCCGAGGCGGAGGCCGCCGGGGTACTCGGCCAGGGCTGCCATGGAACGTCGGTCAACGTGACCATCATCGTCTTTCGTGGCGCAGGCGCATATATCTGCGGCGAGGAGACCGCCCTGCTCGAGTCGCTCGAAGGCAAACGGCCGATGCCCCGGTCTCGGCCGCCGTTTCCGGCGGTCGAGGGGCTGTATCGACGACCGACGGTCATCAACAACGTCGAGACCCTGGCCAACGTGCCGTCGATCATTGCGCGCGGAAGTGACTGGTACAACACCATCGGCATCCCGCCGCGCAACACGGGGCCGAAGATTTTCTGCTTGTCTGGGCGAGTGAATCGACCTGGCAACTACGAGCTGCCGCTCGGCGCCGCGACGATTCGCCAGCTGATCGACGACTACGGGCAGGGGGTGATCGGCGGGCGCGCGGTGAAGGGCGTGCTGACTGCCGGCGTCTCCGCGCCGATCCTGACCGCCGACAAGCTCGATACCAAACTGGACTACGACTCGGTGCAGGCGGCGGGCTCGATGCTGGGCTCGGCGTCGCTGATCGTGCTCGACGAAGGCACGTGCATGGTGCGCGCCGCGGCGCTCATGGAAGAGTTTTTCCGACACGAGTCGTGCGGCAAGTGCACGCCGTGTCGCGAGGGCACCTCCTGGCTCTTCGAGATCCTGACTCGCATCGAGACGGGCCGCGGCATGGAGAGTGACCTCGACCTGCTGCTGTCGCTCTCGGGCGAGGTCGCCGGCAAAGTGCTGTGCGCCCTGGGCGATTTCGCCACGAGCCCGGTCGTGGCCACGGTCAAGCAGTATCGCGAGGAGTACGAACAGCACATCAAGGAGGGTCGATGTCCATTCGACCCATGGTGAGGTTCGGAGCGTGACGTCGCAACCGCCGAGCGACACGGTCAAGCTCAGCATCGATGGCAAGGAACTCGAGGCGCCCAAGGGGACCTTGCTCGTCGAGGCCGCCAAGCTGATCGGGCTCGAGATTCCCGTGTTCTGCTACGAGTCGCGCCTCAAGCCCGTCGGCGCTTGCCGCATGTGTCTGGTGCAGATCGAAAAGTTGCCGCGGCTGCAGACCGCGTGTACCACCCCGGTGGCCGCGGACATGGTCGTCCACACCACCACGCCCGAAGTCGTTGACGCGCAGCGCGGCGTCCTCGAGCTCCTGCTGGCCAATCACCCGCTCGACTGTCCGATCTGCGACAAGGGGGGCGAGTGCCCGCTGCAGGAGAACACGTTCCACCACGGCCCGGGCGTCTCACGCTTCACCGAGGAAAAGCGCCACAAGGCCAAGGCCTTCCCCCTTGGTCCAGAGATCGTGCTGGACCGCGAGCGGTGCATCATGTGCTACCGCTGCGTCCGCTTCCACCAGGAGATCGCCGGTGACGAGGCCCTGGCGGCCGTCCTGCGCGGCGCCGACTCCGAGATCGCCACCCTCCACGGCGAGCCGTATACCTCGATCTTCGCCGGCAACACCATCGAATTGTGCCCGGTTGGCGCGCTGACCAGCCGCGCGTATCGCTTCAAGGCACGCCCGTGGGACCTCGTGCGCACCGCCTCGGTGTGCAATGGCTGCGCGGTCGGCTGCAACGTCGAAGTCCACAGTCGCAGCGAAAACGTGCTGCGGCTGATCTCGCGCAACAACCCCGAAGTCGACGACGGCTGGCTGTGCGACCGCGGCCGCTTCGAGACGCTGCCGGCTCCAGCCGAGTCGCGACCAGTTCGCCCGATGGTCCGCCGCGGCGAGGCCCTCGAGCCAACCACCTGGAACGAGGCGCTGACGCGCGCCAGCGAGCTGCTCGCCTCGTCCGCCGGGGTCCTGGCGTCCCCAGGTCTGTCGAACGAGGCGTTCTGGGTCCTGCAACAGCTGAGCCCGCGCCTGCCAGGCGCGCTGTGGCCGCCGGCGGGTCACGCCTGGCCGGTCGAGGGCAAGATCGCCAATCTGCTGCGCTGCAAGAGCATCGTGCTGGTCGGCCTGGACGCCTGGGAGGACCTGCCGGTGCTGGCGCTGTGGATACACCGCGCGGTCGTCGGCGGCGCACGCCTCACGGTGCTTGGCGATCGCAACGGCCTGTGGCGGTCCACACACACGTGGCTCAAGGGCGACCCGCTCGCCCACCTCGCGGAGGTCCAGGCCATCGACGGTCCCGCCGCATTGCTGGCCCACCCGTCACTGGTCGCCCAGGGGCGCGCGCAACTGGAGGAGCTAGCCAGGTCGATACATGCAAGTGGGGACACGGGCCTGGTCGGCGCGCCGCTCCTCGGCGCCAACGGCCGCGGCGCCATGGAGATTGCACCCGACATCACCCGCGGCGAAGCGGACCAGGTGCTGACCTCGACCGCCATCCTGGCGATGGGCGACCAGTCGTGGGCGAACCTCCGCCCGGGCTCGTTCGCCAGGATCGTCCTGGCCACCTCCGCGCCCTTCGCCGAGGTGCCGCAGGTCGAAGTCGTGCTGCCCATGACCCACGCTTACGAGCGTCAGGCGAGCATCTGCAATCTCGAAGGACGCGTTCAGCACCAGGAAGGTGGCGCGTCGCCGCCAGTGGAAGCGCGCACCGACTGGGGGATCGCCGCCGAGCTGGCGGTGCGCCTGGGCGTCGGCGCCGGCGGTGTCGAGGGCCTGGAACAGATCCGCGCCAGCATCGCCGACGAGCACCCAATGCTGGCGGGGGTGCTCCGCGAGGAGGTGCTCGTCCGCGCGTGACCACCCTGCTCGGACAGATCGTCGGCTCACTCATCATCATCGTCGCCCTGCTCATGGGCATGGCGTACATGACCTGGTTCGAGCGGCGGGTGATCAGTCGCCTGCAAGTGCGCATCGGTCCGAATCGCGTCGGTCCCGGCGGGCTGATGCAGCCGATCGCCGACGCCCTGAAGCTGTTCTTCAAAGAAGACGTTCGGCTCTCGATGTCCGACCGATGGTTGTACCCGCTGGCGCCGGGCATCTCACTGGTGGCCGCGCTGGCTGTGTTCGCCGTCATTCCGGTGGGTCCGACGATCACGATCGGGGGCCGATCGATCGACCTGATCGTCCAGGACATGCCGGTGGCGGTCCTGTACCTGATCGGCGCCAGCTCGATCGGCGTGTACGGCGTGGTGCTCGGCGGCTGGTCATCCGGGTCGAAGTATTCGCTGCTCGGCTCACTCCGCGGCAGCGCCCAGGTCGTCTCCTACGAGCTCGCGCTGGGCCTGGCGCTGGTCGGCGTCGTGCTGGTCAGCGGCACGATGTCGGTCGCCCAGATCGTGGATCAGCAATCCCACCTGATCCCGTATGTGATCCTGCAACCGCTGGGCTTCCTGGTGTACTTCACCGCCGCCGTGGCCGAAACCAATCGCGCCCCATTTGACCTGCCCGAAGCCGAGCAGGAGCTGGTGGCCGGCTACCACACCGAGTACAGCGGCTTTCGGTTCGCGATGTACTACATTGCCGAGTACGTCAACCTGCTGACCGTCTCGGCCATTGCCGCGACGTTGTTCTTCGGCGGCTGGCTCGGTCCGTTCAACCTGCTGAACGGCCCGTGGTGGCTGCTGATCAAGATGGCGGTGTTCGCTTTTGTCTTCGTCTGGCTGCGGGCGACGCTGCCGCGCCTGCGTTACGACCAGCTGATGCGGCTGTGCTGGGGGCTCCTGCTGCCGCTGGGCCTGCTGAACTTGCTCGTCACCGCGCTGCTGGTGGTGTTCTTCTCGAGGGGCGTGTGATCGACAGTCATGCTTGACGGACTACGCAATCTCGCCCTGGGATTCTGGACGGTGCTGCGGCACGCCTCCCAGCCGCCGACGACGATCCCCTATCCAGAGGTCAAACGCGAGCTGCCACCCGCGTTTCGAGGTCGACACCGGCTGTATCGGCACGAGGACGGCCTCGAGCGCTGCATTGGCTGCGAGCTGTGCGCGGGCGCGTGTCCGTCGAGCGCCATCTACGTGCTGGCCGCAGACAATGACCCGGCGCATCCGGTCTCCACGGGCGAGCGATACGCGGAGATCTACGAGATCAACATGATCCGCTGCATCTTCTGCGGCTACTGCGAGGAAGCGTGCCCGGTGGACGCCATTCGGCTGGGCCCCGAGTACGAGCTGGCGGACTTCGAGCGGCGCGACTTTGTGTACACGAAGGAAATGCTGCTCGATCCCGAGAAATACGCGCCGAAGCGCCAGTACCACGCCGACGTGGATCAGAAGGATCCAGAGCTGCGCCGTGAGATTCCCGAGGACGAGGACCTGGGCGAGGTCTATCGTCGGCACGTGCCGCTCGGGGTGCCGCCCGAGGATCGGCCACGGGCCTGATGGATAACCTCTTCGTCCCGCTGCTGATCGGCTGTCTCGTCGCCATCGCGTCGGCCTTCGGCGTGATCCTGGCCCGCCGTCCGGTGTACGCCGCGGCGTACCTTCTCCTGCACAGCCTGTCCCTGGCCGCGCTGTACGCGATCCTGTCCGCGGCGATGGTCGCCATCGGCCAGGTGATCATCTACTCGGGGGCGATCGTCGTCCTGTTCTTGTTCGTGGTCACGCTCCTGCCCACCGGCGGCGCGGAGCTCAGACCCATCGGCGGTCGCATCGCGGCGGCGTGTGTCGGCGCCGGAGCCGTGATTGTCGCTCTGGCCGCGTCGCTCACGATCGGCGCGATTCCTCTGGCACCCGCCACGCCCGGCGACATGAGCGTCGCCGCGGTTGGCCACTCGTTGTTCAGCACCCTGCTGGTGGCCTTCGAGCTCACCGCGCCTCTCCTGCTAGTAGCCGTCGTGGGCGCGGTCGTCATCTGGCGCCGGCACGAGCCCCGCCCGCGCACCGTGCAGCCCGTCAAGGTCAGCGAGCCCCGCCGCCTGGTACTGCATCAATGAGCTCGGAGAGCCTGGTCCTCGGCACGAGCGCGGCGCTATTCGCCATCGGCGGCGCCGGCGCGCTGCTGCACCGACACCCCGTCTCGATGCTCATGGCCATCGAGATCATGCTGAACGCCGCGAACCTGGTTATCGTGCTGGCCGCGCGCGTCTACGGCAGCGCGGACGCCGAATCAGCCGCGCTTGTGGTCCTGGTGCTGGCTGCCGCTGAAGCGGTTATCGGCCTGGCGCTGGCGCTAGCGTTGTTCAGACGCCGCCCCGCGCCGGACGTCGACCAGGCCGCGGAGCTGCGCGGATGATGCCCGTCCTGGCCTGGGCATGGGTCTTCACCTTGCCGGGCCTGGTGCTCACCGCCCTTGGCATCCCGGGCCAGCGCAAGCACGCCGGCTACGCCAGCCTCGCAGGGCCAGTCGTGCTGCTGATCGTGGCCGTCGTGGGCCTGCTGCAGGGGGGCTCGTACACGGTCGTGTTCCCCAACTGGCTGCCATTCCTGCCCGACGGCGCCTATGAGGCCCTGGCCGACACGCTCAGCGCCCTGATGCTGACCATCCTGGGCTTCGTGGCGACGCTGGTGTACATCTATTCGCTGGGGTACATGGCCGACGATCCCAGTCGGCGTCGCTTTTTCGTCTTCCTGGACCTGTTCGTCGCCACGATGGGCCTCCTGGTCCTCGCGGGTAATCTGGCGGTCCTGCTGATCGGTTGGACCGGCGTCGGCATTTCGAGTTTCCTGCTGATCTCGTTCTGGCGCGACAAGCCGGGCACGCTGGGCGCCGGCCTGCAAGCGCTGGCGGCCAACGCCGTCGGCGACGGTGCGCTGTTGCTGGCTGCCTCGACTGTCCCGAACGGGTGCGGGACGCTGGTAACCCTGAGCACGCCACAATGCACGACTGGACTCGGCGGCGCCGAGTTCGTGGCGCTGCTTCTGTTCGTGGCTGCGGCGGCCAAATCCGCGCAGGGACCGCTCTATTTCTGGCTACCCAACGCTATGGCCGGTCCGACGCCGATCAGCGCGTTGATCCACGCCGCGACCATGGTCGCCGCCGGTGTCTATTTGCTGGTGCGCACGTACGCGCTGCTGGCCCTGGCGCCGCAGGTCAGTCTGTGGATCGCGATCGTCGGCGTGGCCACGGTGATCGGCGCCAGCCTGGCGGCGCTGTTCCAGTCCAATTTCAAAAAGGGCATCGCCTTTTCGACGGTCGCCCAACTGGGGTACATGTTCGCGGCGGCCGGCGTTGGAGCATCCTTCGCCGGCCTGTTCCACCTGTTCACCCATGCTTCGTTCAAGGCGCTGCTGTTCCTGGCGGCGGGCGTGGTCATCCACGGCGCCGCTGGGCACGAGGAGCTGTCCGACCTGCGCGGACTGGGTCGGTTCTTTCCGTTCAGCCGCTGGGGCTTTGTCATCGGCTCGTTCGCGCTGTTCGGGACGCCGTTGGTCACGGCGGGCTCCTTCAGCAAGGATGACGTCGTCGAGTCGGTGATCGCCGCGCAGCCAGTGCTTGGCTGGCTGCTGGTGCTGTCCGTGATGTTGACGGGTGCCTATATCGGTCGACTGTTCGCCATCGTCTACCTGGCGCGCGCCCGCGACTCGCACGCCGTGCACCACGACGCGAGCGCCGAGCGGCCGATGAACTGGTCGCTGGTGCCGCTGATGATTGGCTCGATCGTGCTGGGCTGGGCTGGCTACTGGCTGGCGCCCGCGCTGGCTGGGCCGCTGGGAAGCGTGCAGACTCCGCCGCCGCCGATCACGCCGGTCGGTCTGCTGGCGTTCGGCCTGGGGCTGATCGGCTTTGTCGCGGCGGCCTGGTACGTGCTGCGGCCCCAGGTGGTGCTGCCGGTGACGATGACGTCCTACCGGCCGGATCGCTGGGTCCGCTCGATCGCGGCGGGCGGCTACGTCGTGGCCGGTGGCGTGTCTCGAGTGCAGACGGGCTTGCTGGCCATGTATGCCTTCGGCACGCTGCTGGCCATCGCCGTCATCTTGCTGATCCGCGTGAGCCTGGTGCGATGACGCCCGCGTATTCGGCCGGTGTCACCCTGGTCGTCGGCGCGGTCGTCATCCTGCTGCTGGTCGGACGGCTGTCCCAACACCCGCGCGCCGTGGCCTACACGGGGCTGGTGTTCGCGGTCGTCGCCGCGTTTTTCGGGTGGCAGGCGCCCCAACCCGTCGCCCTGGCCATCATCGCGTTGAGCATTGCGTGCGGCATCGGGCTGCTGCTGATTCCGGTGCTGGAGCCGGCCGTGCCCATGCACGTCGCGGAGGCCGCCGCGGTCCTGCTGCTGGGCACCGCCGGCGCGATCGCTCTGGCCAACGCCTCGGACCTGCTGCAGGCGGTCGTCGGGTTGGAAACACTCGCGCTCGGCGCCGTGACGCTGGTGGCGCTCGGCGCCGCCGAACGTTCGCTCGAGGCAGCCTTCAAGTACGTCGTCTTGGGCGCGATTTCCCTGGCCGGGCTGCTGTACGGCCTGGGCCTGGTGTACCTCGGCACCGGTTCGCTGGCGTTTCCCACGGCGGCCCAGATGAGCGGCAATCCGCTGACGCTGGCGGGCATCGTGCTCGTGGGACTGGGCTTTGCGTTCGAGCTGGCGCTGGTGCCGCTGCACTGGGGCGCGCTGGACGCGTACACTGCGGCGGCGCCCGGCCTGGCGGGTTTCGTCATGAGCGCGAGCAAGCTGGCGGCGGCGTTTGCACTGGGACGGCTCGTCGTCGCCGCCGGCGCCCAGACCAGCCAGCTGCTGGTGTGGGGCGGTTCGCTCACGATCCTGTGGGGCACCTTCGGCGCGCTGTCCCAGGCGCCCGATCTGCGTCGCATGCTCGCGTACTCGGCGATCACACATGCGGGATTCATCGGCCTGGCGCTCGGGTCGGGGCCCAACGGACCGACGACGGCGGGCTTCTACGCGGCGGCGTACGCCAGCATGGCGATGCTGGTCTTCGCCGGCCTGGCGGCCACGTCCACGATCCCCGACCTCGAGGGACTCGCTGGCGTCGCGGCGCTGCCCGACCTGCGCTCGCTGGATCGGCTGCGGGCGCTGGCGGTGGCGATCGGGTTGCTATCACTGGCGGGCATCCCGCCGACGCCCGGCTTCTGGGCGAAGCTGGCGGTCCTGGTGGTGGCCTGGCAGTGGGCGGGCTGGTTGCCGACGCTGATCGCCGTCGCGGGTGGCGTCTTCAGCGTGCTGTACTACCTGCGTCCGTTGCCGGACCTGTTTGCCGCGCTGCGCGGCGAAACGGCGGTCTCCCGCCCGGTCCTGGTTCCAGGCGTGGTGGTGGCGATCGTCGCGGTGGTCGTGCTCGGCATCTTCCCAGGTGTGGCGTGGTACCTGGTCGGTGGCGCATAACGGCGCATCGCTGCGATGACGCGAGATAACGTCGGCACGAGGATTGCCTGATGGCATCCGTCAAGCAGATGGCCATCCGCGCGGGACACGCCACCACCCGCTCCGCCCGCTACGCCCTCGGCCCTGGCGCCGACCTGCCGATCGCGCGCATCGTCGCGTTCGCGCTCATCCTGCTCATGGTCGGCGCGGTGTGGCTCGCGTTCCGGGCTGCCACCGCCGCGCCATCGCCCACGGCCGTCGACATCTCGAGCTTCGATCCCGGCTCGGTGCTGGCCGACGACTCGCCGCACTTCCTGCCCACGCCGGTCGCGGCGCTGCCAGCCGACGTCGACAGCGGCCCGCCGCCGCCCCCGCCCGACGACCAGTCCACCCCCGACACCGCCACGAGCGATCGAGTCAAGGTGGCCAACACCGGCGGCCTGGGCGCCATCCTGCGCGCCGATCCGCCCAGCGGCAAGCAGGTGACCGCCCTGCGCGAAGGCACCGTCCTGGACGTGATCGACCGCAAGACGCTGCCCGATGGTTCCGAATGGCTGCAGGTCAAGACCGCCGACGGCACTCAGGGCTGGGTCTACTCGCGCCTGGTCAGTAGCGACTAGAAGTGGGCCACGACCGGCACGCCGATGTCGGCCCAGTTCCAGAACCATAGCGCGTCCTCGGCGACCAGGCCCGCACAGCCGTGACTGCTCGGAATACCGAACTCGTCGCGCGGCTTCCAGTAGTTCTCGTGCAGCGCCTTGCCGTCTGAGCTGAAGTACTGCGTCCAGCGCACGTTGTCGACCTTGTACGACGCTCGCGACGCGTCCAGGCCGATCAGGCTCGAGGAGTCCATGGTCTCGTTCGGGACGCGGCGCTGGATCGAGTAGGCGCCCGCGGCGGTTTCCCAACCCGGGCGGCCCGTGGAGGTGCGTGCCAGGCGCACGGGATTCTGCCCTTCGTACGCCACCACGACCTGCTGGGTCAGGTTCAGATCGATCCAGCGACCGCGATACGAGCTCGCGGCATCGGGCGGCGGCGGGGCCGACGGCAGCGCCACGGGCCGCAGCACCGAGCTGTAGAGATAGGTGGTGCCGTTCAGGACCGCCCACGTCGGGTTATCCGCCACGACCTCTTCGCCGGCCACCCAGCCCGAAACCACCAGGGGCAGGCCACTCGTTAGGGTGCCCAGGCTGTCGGCGCGGGTGCTGGGCTGTCCGCGCAGGTTGGCGCCGTCGACGTAGGAGATGCCCCACCAGCGACCCGGCGTGCCGATCTGCGAGGGCGCATCGATAGCTCCAACGCTGCTCGCGTCCACCCACGCGTCCGCGCCCGAATAGGGGTCCTGGACGTGCAGCCGCGAACCGGACTGCGGCTCGACCTGTTTGAACACGGTGTACGCGGGAGCCAGGCCGAGCAACAGGCTGGCAGTCGCGTCAGCCCAGAGCGGCGCGTCGGTGGCGGTCGCCACCCAGCCGACGCTCAGGTCGGTCGTGGGCGCGGCCTGTTCGGCGGGCGGCCAGCCCGGTGGGGGCGGTCCCGAGGGTCCGACCGACAGGGCGTCGACCCACGCGTAGTCGTTGGTGCGCGCCACGAGCACGTACAGCCGCTGTCCGTTCTGCGGCTGGGCGATCAGCAAGTAGTCCCAGCGCGCGGCGGTCCCGAGCTGGATGGCGTTGTCGTCGGGGCCGCTCCACAGCGGACTGGGGGCGAGCGCCTGGACCCAGGCTTGCGGCGCCGACGCTGGCGTGGAGGTCGGCTGGGGCGCCTGCGTCGGGCCCGGGCTGGGGCTCGGACTCTGACTGGGAGCCAGCGTCGCGGCGGGCGTGCTGGCCGGCGTGGGTGATTTCGAGACGGGCGTCGGGGTGGCCGCCGGCGTCGGCGTGCGGCGCACGGGCGTGACCGTGGCGGGCGCCGCCAGGGCGCGCGCCGGCAGCTGCAGGCCGACTAATCCACAAAGGCTGAGAAGACCTAAGAAGTGACGGCGTTGGAGCATGGGCTGGTGGGTTGCATAGCAGTAGCCGGCAAATCGGCAAAACCGAGTCTAACTGGCACACGTCCTGCACGCGAAAAGTCGTGCAGGCGCGTTTCCGGCTGACGCGTCCAGCGGGAATAGGCAAAAAGAAAATTCCGTTTTACTAAGCGAAATATGGAGGGTCCTGGCGGTCCGCCGGTGTGTAACGTCGGCGAACGCTGCATCGTTGGTGGACTGAGCCGCACGAACCAGGTAGAGACTTCGAAAATCTTGACGAACTCGACCGATGTGTTACCATCGGGTAGCAGACTTGTCCGTCGCGGTGCGAGCCATTCTCAGCTGACCGCGGCGGCCTCAAGCCGCCGCCCACGCCGCGCATCGGTTGGGGCGGCTTTTTTGACCCCCTCGAACAGGGGTCCAGGAGCAACGAAACACTGTGAGTCTTGATCTGCTGCATGAAACTGAAGAACTCCTGAGCCCGGAGACGGAGCGAGCCGAGTCCGAATCGGAATCGGAGTCCACGGCGTCCGAGCCAATCAGTCGCTTCGGGCTGCTGTCCGAAGAGCTGTCGGGCGGGGCCGGGGCGATGTACCTGCGTGAGATTGCTCATCACGAGCTGCTCACCGCGCAGGAAGAGGTCTCGCTGGCCCAGCGGCTCGAAGGGGGCAAGGCTGCTCTGCGCGAGCTGGCCACCGCCGACGAGTCGCTCGATCCGGATCACTACATTGAGCTCCAGCAGCAGGCTGAAGATGGCGAGCGCGCTCGCCGACGACTGATCGAGTGCAACTTGCGCCTGGTGGTGTCGGTCGCTCGGCGCTACCTGGGCCGCGGGCTGTCGTTCCTCGACCTGGTGCAGGAAGGCAACATCGGCCTTCAGATCGGCGTCGAGAAATACGACTGGCGGCGCGGCTTCCGCTTCAGCACGTACGTGTACTGGTGGATTCGCCAGGCCGTGACGCGCGCGATTGCCGACCAGAGCCGCACGATTCGTCTGCCGGTGCACGTCACCGAGTTCCTGACCAAGACGGCCCGCGCCGAGCGCGAGCTGGCGGCGGAGCTTGGGCGTGAGCCAACGGTGGACGAGGTCGCGCAGTATCTGGACATCGATCCCGAGCGCATCAACGAGGCGCGGCGTGCGGCACGCATGCCGTTGTCGCTCGAGACGCCGCTCGGCGAAGATGGCGAGCTTACCCGGGGTGACCTGATCGGCGACGACACCGCGGCCGAGGCGGCACGCGAGTCGTCGGAAGCGTCGGACCTCTCGGAGCGCCTGGAATCCGCGCTGGATGAGCTGCATCCGCGCGAGCGACAGGTGCTGCGGCTGCGGTTCGGGCTCGATCGTGGCCACGAGCGAACGCTCGGTGAGGTTGGCGAAGAGCTGGGCGTGAGTCGCGAGCGAATTCGTCAAATCGAAGCCGAGGCGCTGGCGAAGCTGCGGCGTATGCCGCGGCTGCGTCGCGAGCTGCTGGAATACGTCTCCTAGTCCGACGCTTTCGGCGGCGGATCGCCTCGCGGACTTCGTTTCAAGCCCGAGGCTCAGGTGGAGCGCGCTCGACGAAGCGGTGCGCGATCGCACATGCGAGTTGTTGCTCGACCTCCTCGGAGTTGGGCTAGCTGGCAGTCGCCAGGAGTCGAGCCACTCAGCACGAGCGGCGGCTCTGGCGGCCGGAGGCTCCGGGCAGGCGTGCGTGATCGGCACTGGCCAGCGCACGTCGGCACCGTGGGCCGCTCTGGCGAATGGAACGGCGGCACACGCCGTCGAACTGGACGACGTCACGACGGAGTCCTCGCTGCACCCGGGCGTGGCGGTGATTCCCGCCGCCGTCGCCCTCGCCCAGGACCTCGGAGCGTCGCCCGTTCGCTTGCTGGAAGCCGTCGTCGGTGGCTACGAGGTCACCATGCGCGTCGGCAACGCCTTGAACCCGGCTTCGGCATACGCGCGCGGCTTCCACCCGACGGGCGTGGCCGGCGTGTTCGGCGCCGCGATGGCTGCCTGTCACCTGCTCGAGCTGGATGTCGATCAGCGGGCGATGGCGCTCGGCATCGCCGGCACCATGGCCTCAGGCTCGCTCGAGTACCTTTCAGACGGGGCGTGGACCAAACGCCTCAACGCCGGCTGGGCCGCCCACGCTGGCATCACCGCGGCCTACCTCGCCCGCGCCGGGTTTGTCGGTCCACGTTCGGTCTTCGAGGGTCGCCTCGGCGTCTTGCACGCCTACACTGACGCGGCGCTGCCCGACCGCCTGCTGGCGGACCTGGGCGACCCGCTGCAGGTGATGCGTGTCTCGATCAAGCCCTACGCGTGCTGTCGCTACAACCACGGGCTGATCGACTGCATGCTCTCGCTGCGTTCGCAGATTGCCATTTCGGATGTGGCGCGCATCCGCCTGGGCGTGCTGAGTGGCGGCGCGCTGCTGGTGGCCGACCCGATCGACCAGAAGCGCGCCCCCGTGGGCGTGGTGGATGCTCAGTTCAGCGCGCCGTACGCCGCCGCGGCCGCGCTGGTCTTCGGCACGGGCGACATCTCGGCCTACACTCCCTCGCGCCTGGCGGACCCGGCGGTCCGACGCCTGATGTCCCTTACGGACTGCTATCGCGACGCGAGCCTGGACGCGGAGTACCCGAAGCGCTGGCCCGCCGCCGCATCGATCGAGGTGCGCGACGGCCGCACGTTGTCCGCCCGCGTGGAGTTCGCCACGGGCGAGCCCGAAAACCCCGTGCCCCGCGAAGCCCTGGTAGCCAAATTCGTGAGCCTGGCGGAGCGCCCCGATGCCGAGGCCCTTGCGGCGCGCATCCTGGCGCTGGACGCCAGTTCAGACGTGGCGGTTCTGGAAGAGGTGCTGACCCCCGAGCCCATCGCCGTCAGCTAGCGCGGCGTACCTCGTGCCGTGTCAAGACGTTGTTTGAAACAGAGTCGTGTCGCGTGGCGCATGCGCCGTCGTGAGGAGCCCGCGCGTGCGCGGGCTCCTTCCAAAATTCCTAATGAAGCAGGTCTTTGGACTGCAGGTACGCCTTGGCCGCCGCCTGGGCGTCCTGGTGGTCGATGGTCACCTGCTTGCCCAGCTGGGTGAGGTCCGCCGTGGTCAGCTTCGAGCTGACGCTGTTCAGCAGCGTCCTGGCGTCGGGCGACTGCTGCAGGATCTGGTTGCGGATGACGGGGGCGATGTTGTCCGCCAGCTGCAGGTGCTTGTCGTCCTCCAGCAGCACGTAGTTGTTGGCCACGATGTTGGCGTCGGTCGTGAACAGCAGGCCAACGTCGATGTCGCCGCTCTCCAGTGCCGCGACCGTCAACGGGCCGCCCGAGTCCAGCGGCTTGAAGTCTTTGAAGTTCAGGCCGTAGGTGCTCATCAACCCCTGCAGGCAGAACGGCCGCTGCGGACACTCGGGCGGTCCGCCCAGGACGAGCTGCCCCGCGACGGGCTGGAGGTCGCTCATCTTGCTGAGCTTGTACTTGTCGGCAGTGGCCTGGGTGACCACGAAGCCGTTGGTGTCGACGGCTGAGGCGAAGTCGCCGACGGTGAGGTTCATCGGCGTCAGCAGGGCTTGCAGCGCCTGCTGGGTGGCGGCGGGATCGGCGGATGCCTTGGATGGCACGCCGGCCTTACCCGCGAGGAAGGCCTCGTAGGTGGCCATGTACTCGCCCATCAGGTCGATCTGACCCGAGGCCAGCGCCGGCGCGGTCACCTCGCGGGGTCCCAGGCCGAGGCCGCCATTCAGGTTTGAGCGATCGAGCGTCCAGCCGTTGGCCTCCAGGACCTGGCCGTACAGCTCGGCCAGGATCACGGACTCGGGGAAATTGGCCGCGCCGAGCTTGACCGTTCCTTTTTGTCCGGTCGCGCCGGCCGCGGCGGGGCTTGCGGCAGGCGAGGGGCTGGCAGCCACGCCCGGGCTGGGCGAGGGACTGGCAACCACACCCGGACTCGGTGCGGGACTGGCCGCGGCTAGTGGTGACGGGCTGGCAGCAGGACTGGCGGCCGGGCTGGCCGCGACAGCCGGGCTGGCAGCCGGGCTGGCGGCGGCGGGCGCCGTGGTGGGCGGGGCAGCAGGTGCGGTGGTCGGGCTTGGCGCGCCACCCGTCTGGCAGGCGCTCAGTAGCAGCGCCAGCGCCGACGCCCCGGCGGCAAGCAAGCGGATACTCCGCATTGGGTGCAACTCCTTTCGCGGCCCAGCGTGGGCCGTGTCGAGGTTTAATAGGAGCCCGCATCGCGTGCGCGCGTCTCACACGGATGTGGACTTACCTTCACTCAATCAGACGCGGCCACGAATTGCAAGCGCGCCCGGCTCTCAGCAAGCGTTTTTGAGAGGGGCGGCGCGCCCCTCCGCCGCGCAAGCACCGTGCATAAGCAAACGTGAGAGCTACTGTTGCAGCGGCGGTGCTTATCGGGGGCCCTCTTGCGCGCCCAGCCCGGCGCTGCTCTCTCCTTCGCGCAGGCCCGAGGACACGGTCACGCGTTCGACGCCGCCGAAGACCACCTCGACGCCGATCGACAGCAGCGCCACCAGCACCGCGCCGACGAACAGCCTGGGATATTCCTGTCTGGCCAGACCGTCGACGATGTAGCGGCCCAGTCCGCCGCCGGCGACCAGCGCGCCCAGCGTCGCGGTGGCCACGATGGCCACTGCCGAGTTGCGGATGCCGGCCAGGATCAATGGCATGCCGATGGGCAGCTCCACGTGGCGCAGCACCTGCCGTTCGCGCAGGCCCATGCCGCGCGCCGCCTCGACCACGTCCTGATCGACACCCCGCACCGCGACGTAGCTGTTGGTCAGCACCGGCGGAATGCCCAGCGGCACCAGCGCGAAGAAGGTCGGCCAGAAACCCAGCCCGAGCTTGAGCGTCAGCGCCAGCGGCAGCATCAACGCCAGCAGCGCCAGCGACGGCATCGCCCGACCCAGGTTCGCGATATTGATGGCCAGAAAGCCGCCGCGCCCGGTGTGCCCGGCCCACACGCCGATCGGCAGCGCGATCAACACCGCGGCCAGGACGGTCACGCCCGAGATCAACAGGTGCTCGGCAACGCGATTCGGGATGCCGTCGGAGCCGGTCCAGTGCTCGGGCGCCGCGAGCCACGCCGCGACCGACTGCGCGAAGTCCATGCCTCAGCGCGTCGCGCGCGTCCAGGGCGTGACGCCACGCTGGATGAGCACGAGCACCGCATCCAGGATGACCGCGAGGGCGATCGAGAGTACGGCGCCGATGACCAAGGGTGTCGCGAAGAACTGCTGGATGCCCTGCAGGATGAGCGCCCCGAGGCCGCCCTGTCCGATGACGCCGGTCACGGTGACCAGGCCGATGGTAGTGATCAGCGCCACGCGGACGCCGGCGATGATCACCGACATGGCCAGGGGCAGCTCGATGCGCCACAACATCTGCCACTGCGAGTAGCCCATGCCGACGGCCGACTCCCGAACGTCTGAAGGCACCGAGCGAAAGCCGCTCACGATATTGCGGATCAGGATCAGCAGCGTGTAGCTGACCAGGCCGATCTCGGCGGTGAGGATCGTCAGGCCCGTAAAGGGGACGAGCAGCGCGAACAGCGCGAGGCTCGGAATCGAGTACATGACGCCGCTCACCCAGGTGATCGGCGCATACAGGACAGGCAATCTGCGAATCGCCAGGCTGAGCACGAAGGCGATCAAAAAGCCCACACCGACGGCGATGCCTGTCAGGATCAGGTGCTCTTCGACGCGCCGGCCGATGTCGGGCAGGTGGTCGAAGGTCCAGCTCCACAGGATGAGCGGATCGCCGGGCCTCACAGCAATTCCCCTGCATCCATCCTGGAGGATCTCGTCGTCAGGGATATCGTGTCGATGACAAGAAGAAACTCCTTGACATTGCTGACGCTGAGCGTCTGAGGCGGGCAGCCGATCATAGGACGGCGACCGCCTCTGGCTCGGGGTCGGTGCGGAACGCGTGACCCAGCTCGTCGAACGTCAGCATGCCGCTGAAGTGGCCGTGTTCGTCGACGACCACCGCGGTCTGAACGGCTGAGGTCAGCAGCATCGCGAGAGCGTCGCGCAGCGTCGTCTCGAGGTGGACCAGGGGCGACGAGGCGTCGAGCGACTCCGCGCTGAGCGTGCCATCCCCCACCAGCTCAGAGGCTTTGACCCAGCCCAGCGGCGCATCCGACCGGTCGAGAAGCAGGACCCAGCTCGTCTCGCCTTCGAGCGCGTGGCGACGCGCCGACTGGAGAGACTCGCCCACGCGAGCAACCACGCCCGACTCCAGGCGCACGTCGGCAACCCTCAGCAGGCTCAAACGTTTGAGACCCCGGTCGGTGCCGACGAAGCGCGAAACGAAGTCGCTGGCTGGGTGCGCCAGCAGCTCCGTAGGTGGCGCGTACTGCGCCAGGTGGCCGCCTTGCTGCATGACCGCGACGCGCGAGCCCATCTTGATCGCCTCGTCGATGTCGTGGGTGACGAACAGCACCGTGGTGCCCTGGGTGCGATGCAAGCGCAGGAACTCGTTCTGCAGCCGCTCGCGGACGATGGGATCGACCGCGCCGAACGGCTCGTCCATGAGCATCACGGGCGGCTCGGCCGCCATGGCCCGCGCCACGCCGACGCGTTGACGCTCGCCGCCCGACAATTGCGCCGGGTAGCGATTGCGGACGAGGGCCGGATCGAGCCCGACCAGATCCAGGAGCTCCTCGGTGCGGCGCTGGATGCGAGCCTTCGGCCAACCCAGCAGGCGCGGGACGGTGCCGACGTTTTCGGCGATGGTCTGGTGCGGAAACAGCCCAATCTGCTGGATGACATAGCCGATGCCGCGGCGCAGCTCGGTCAGGTCGATCTGCATGACGTCGCGGTCGTCGATCAGCACCTGGCCGCTGGACGGCTCGACGAGCCGATTGACCATCTTCAGGCTGGTGGTTTTGCCGCAGCCGCTGGGACCAACCAGCACGCAAATGTCCCCGGCGGGCACGCGCAGCGACAGGTCGACCACCGCGGCGCCCTGCTGCGCGCCGTACTGCTTGCTCACGTGGCGAAATTCGACCGTGGCCGGGTTCATCGCGATTGTTCGCCCGCCTCGACGGGAATGGACAGGCGGCTGTCAGGTGGAGCGAGCGGGCACACCCAGACGGGATCATAGGCGCACGACGGGTGGTAGGCGTAGTTGAAGTCGAGGATCACCGTGGCGTCGTCGGCGCTGGCGCCGAGGTCGGCGCTCTTGATGGTGTCCAGCAAATAACGACCCCCGCCATAGGTCAGACTGCCGCTGGTGGCGTCTTTGAATGGCACAAAGAGTCCACCCGCGTAACCGTCGATCCACAGCGCTGGCAGCTCCAGATGCTGCTGATGCAGCTCGAATGTGAGGGTGCCGATACGGTGGAAAGCCACCTCGGCTGGTGCTCCCTGGGGCACTTCATGCTCATCCGGCAGGAAGTGGGCCACGACGCGGGCGGCTGGATCGAACGGCCAGTACGGGAGCCCTCCGAAACGTGCGCGCTCGTCGACGGGGAGTGGACTCTGCGGGTGATTCTTGAACAGATCGTCCTTCTGGGCGCGAAACCACTGGAGCGTGTCGGCGTCGGGCGGCCGGCGTCGCACTTCGGCGAAGATCGCGGCGACCCGTCGACGCCAGTCGAGCAGCTCGAGGTACGCCGAGGTCACCACTGGGGGGCGAGTGTAGACCGTCGCTCCCTCTCCCTCTGGGAGAGTTGTTCGCGGTGCAACCACCTTCATTGCCCCTGCGTCTAACCGACGTCGATGACTCGCCCGTATGACCCCGACCCGTACCCGCGCGGCGGGTCGGCACTGTCGCGCGGCTTCCTGCCGCTGGCGCTGATCACTCTCGGGGTCGTGTTTCTGCTCAGCAATCTGATCCCCGACCGCGGCCGCGCCGCGCTCATCGTCCTTGGCCTCGGCGCGGCGTTCGCCATCGGTCGTCTGACGACCGGCCGCTACGGGTACGCGGTGCCCGCCGGCATCTTGATGGCCATTGGCGTCTACGTCCTGGTCCACGAATTCGACATCCAGGGCCTGCGCGGGATGTCGAGCGCCGGCCTGTTCTTCGTCCTGCTGGGCCTCGGCTTCGCCGCCGTGTACGTCATCGGCCTGCGGCCCGCCGAAATCTGGCCGCTGTTTCCCGCGGTCATCCTGGTCGGCCTGGGCCTGGTCCTGCTCGGCGCGTCGTGGATCGGACCGCTGGCATCCCTCAGCTGGATTACCGCGTACTGGCCCGTGGCGCTGGTGCTGCTCGGCGCCTGGCTGCTTCTGCGCGAGGCGATACCCGCGCCGGTGCGCCGGCCGATGGCGACTCTCGGCGGGCTGGCGCTGCTGGTGTACGGCATCCTGGCGGCCGCGGCGAGCGTGGCCGCGGGTGGCGCGCTCTCGCGCACGGGCATCGCGCCAGGGTCCGGCAGCGCACCCTTCGCCGACACGATCACCCTGGATCAACCGATCTCGGCCGGGCAGACCCTGACGGTCGCCAACACCAGCGGATCGACGACGATCCACGGCGGTGACGGACAGACGGTACACGTCGTGGCCAGCCGCCACTTCGCGATCGGCGGCCAGGGTCCAGATGTGCGGCTCACGCCCACGAGCTCAGGCCTGAGCCTGGGCTCGACCACCACTGGCCGAGGTGGGACGTTCTTTGGCGACGACGGCTCAGTCGACTACACGGTCGAACTGCCTGCCGCGGCGGCGGTGAACGTGCAGTCGAGCAGCGGGCAGGTGCAGGTCGATGGTGTCTCGGGACCCGTCGACGTCACGACCACATCTGGCAGCGTGCACCTGAACGACATTTCCGGTGCGGTGAGTGCGACGTCGACAAGCGGCTCGATCGCAGGTTCACAGCTGCTGCACGTGCGGCAAGCGCGCGCCACGAGCGGGTCGATTTCGCTGGAGTCGGTCTTCACCGATCCAGCGCAGATCACCACGACGAGCGGCAAGGTCAACCTGAAGCTGCTGCCGGGCAGCGCCGAGCAGTTGGACGTGCATTCGAGCAGTGGCAGCGTGGAGCCGCAAGGCGGGCTGCAGCTGAGCAATGGCGTGACGCGCCGAGACACGCTGAGCGGGACACTCGGCACGCCCGCGGCCGGCGCGACACTCGACGTGCAGACGCAAAGCGGCGGCGTGACCGTCGGCCAGTAACGCCCGCGGCTACACCCCGACTGGCGGCAGCCCCGCGTTGTCGATCGACTGGTTGAGGAAGGCGACCTCCGTGGCGAGCACTTCGCCGAGCTGATCCAACTGGGTTTGAACCCGTCGTGAGAGGTCCTCGTACACGCCCCGGGCCGCGCTCGTCGGCGCCCCGTCTCCGCTGGCGATGACACCCTCCAGGGAGGCGAGCTTGCCGTTCAACTTCACTGGCAACCCGAGCGTGTCGCCCCGAGACACGGCCTTGGCCTGAATCAATTCGGCTTCGATCGGCTTGAGCCGCTCCAGCAGCGCCGCGGCGGAAGTATGCACCGACTCGAGCTCGGGCTTGCCCTTCGAGCGGCCGAGCCAGTCGTCCGCCTGGCGGCGCACCGTGCGCAACTGGTTGACGGCCGCGTGCGTCTCCGACAGACGCGCGTGCACCTGCCGCAGCAGCTCGAACTGCGCGCGCAGGTCCGCGTCCGTGGCCTCCAGCCGCGGATCGCGGCGCACTTCGAACTCCTGCTCGTAAGTCTGGTCGTCCACGGTAAGCCGCACTCGATACGTCCCCGGCGGCACCTGCGGCCCGGCGATGCCTCCCTCGACCAGCTCGTTGGCGACGTCGTCACCCTCGATTTTGGTTGCATCCGGATACCGCAGGTTCCAGGTCCAGCGGTTCAGACCGGCTTCCTTGGGAATGCGCGGCTGCTTGTTCTTGCGCGCCTCGGCCTTTTCTTCGTCCGTGGTGGCCGCTGCCTCGAGGTCGCGACTCGAAAACGTACGGATCTCGCGGCCATCGGACTCCAGGAACGTCAGGGAGATATCGCCTTCGGGCGTTTTTGCCAGGAAATAGTCCACGATGGCCCCGTCGGGCGGATTCCTGGCCGCGTCCAGGTACTGGTCGATCTTGTCGCCGGTGCGCGGATCGTCCTTCTGTGTGTAGGTGACCATCACCGCGCCTGGCATGCGGTAGTTCTTGCCGCGGATGGCCTTGTGGCCGAAGCCGGTCTTGCTGGTGTACCTGACCACCGGGCGGGGCTTGACGAGCACCGTGGCGGCGTCGTCATAGAGCGCGCGCACCGGCCCCAGGTGGTCGAGAATCCAGAACGATCGCCCATGCGTGGCGATGGCCAGGTCGCCCTCGGGCTCCTTCACCACCAGGTCGTGGATCGGCACGACCGGCAAATTGCCTTTGAGTGTCTGCCAGTTCGCCCCGTCGTCAAAGGACACGTACAACCCCGTTTCCGTGCCGGCGTACAGCAGTCCGCGCCGAGTGGGGTCCTCACGAATCGTGCGGCAGAAGACGTTGTCGGGCAGCCCCGAAGTAATCCGCGTCCAGGTGGCGCCGTAGTCCGAGGTCTTGAACAGGTAGGGCGCGAAGTCGTCGAGCTTGTAGCGATTGGCGGCCACATACGCGCAGGCCGGATCATGGGGCGACGCATCGATGATGCTCACCAGGCTCCACTCGGGCATCTGCGGGGGTGTGACGTTTTGCCAGGAGGCGGCGTTGTCGCGCGAGACGTGGACCAGGCCATCGTCGGAGCCGGCCCAGAACACTCCTGGCTGGCGCGGCGACTCGGCGAAGGCGAAGACGGTGCCGTAATACTCGGCGCCGGTGTTGTCGCCCGTGATGGGTCCGCCCGAGGACTCGAACTTGCTGGCGTCGTTGCGGGTGAGGTCTGGACTGATCGGCTGCCAGTTCGCGCCGTCGTCCGTCGAACGGAACACGATGTTGCCCGTCACGTACAGCACGTTCGGGTCGTGTGGCGACAGCAACGTCGGAAAGGTCCACTGAAAGCGGTAGCGGGCGTCTTTGGCGCCCGAGCCGAGCATCTCTTCGGGCCAGACGTCGATGCCCCGCGCCTGACCGGTCGAATGGTCGTAGCGCGTCAGGTAGCCGAGGTAGCTGCCGGCGAAAATGATGTCGGGTCGATCCGGTCGGACGGCGATGTAGCCGCTTTCACCACCGCCGATCTCCCAGTACTCGGCGTGCGTGATGGCCGTCAGCGGCGAGCGGCTGGGCACCGAGATGGTGGTGTTGTCCTGCTGCGCGCCGTGCAACCGGTACGGCGTCCGGCTGTCGGTGGTCACGTGGTACATCTCCGCCGTCGGCTGGTTGTAGATAGACGACCAGCTGGCGCCCGCGTTGAACGTGACCAGCGCGCCGCCGTCGTTGCCTTCGATCATCCGCCGGTTGTCGCGCGGGTCGATCCACAGCTCGTGATTGTCGCCGTGCGGGATCGCGAACTGGTTGAACGTCTGGCCGCCGTCGATCGACTTCCAGGTGTCGATGTTGAGCACCCACACGGTGTCGGCGTCACGCGGGTCGGCAATGATGTGGTGGTAGTACCAGGCGCGTTCGCGCAGCTCGCGCCGTTCGCTGACCTTGTCCCAGGTCTCGCCGCCGTCCTCGGAGCGAAACACGGCGCCGTCTTCGGCCTCGACGATGGCGTACACGCGGTCGCGCTGGGCGCCCGAGACGCATACGCCGATCTTGCCGAGGATGCCTTTAGGCAGGCTCTTGTGGCGCGAGACCTCGGTCCAGGTGTCCCCGCCGTCGACCGACTTGAACAGGCCGCTGCCAGGTCCGCCGCTGGTCAGACTCGACGGTCCGCGGCGCGCCTCCCAGAAGGAGGCGTACAGGACACGCGGGTTGAACGGGTCCATGCTCAGGTCGTTGGCGCCGGCGTCCGCGCCGCGAAACAGGACGTGTTCCCAGGTGGCGCCGCCATCGCGCGAACGGAAGACGCCGCGTTCCGCGTTTGGACCGTGCGCGTGCCCGAGCGCCGCAACGTACACCAGGTTCGGGTCGCTCGGGTGGACCCGGACTTTGGAAATATGGCGGGTATCCCTCAAGCTGAGGTGCGTCCAGCTCTTGCCGGCGTCAGTTGAGCGGTAAACGCCGTCCCCGTGCGACACGTTGCCGCGGATGCAGCTTTCGCCCATGCCGACGTACAGGACATTGGGATCGGCGCTCGCCACGGCGATGGCTCCCACCGACGCGCGCTGGAAGAAGCCGTCCGAGACGTTTTGCCAGTAGATGCCGCCGTCGTTGGTCTTCCATACGCCGCCGCCGGTCGAGCCGAAGTAGAAGACCTGCGCGTCGAACGGGTCGCCGGCCACCGCGCCGACCCGCCCGCCGCGGTACGGGCCGACCAATCGGTATTCGAGGGTGTGGAGCATGTCCGCTGCAGTCATCGATGCTCAGGTTATGCCGCACAATGCGAATCGATGGCCGACGACCGGGTCTTTCTGCACTGTGATGTGGACAAGATGTACTTCTCGGTCGAGGCGCTCGAATCTCCGCAACTGGCCTCCGACACCCGCGCGGTTATCGTGAGCGTCGACCCGCGTGAATATCCGCGCGCGGTGGTCACCACGGCCAACGGCGTGGCGCGGGACATCGGCATCAACAGCGGCATGAGCTCGGCGCTGGCGGCGCGGACCGCGCGCGAGCACGGCGTCGAGGTCCTGTTCGTGCGGCCGCGGCACGAGCTGTACGGAAAGTACTCGCGGCGACTCATGGACCTGTTGCGCACCGAAACGGACCTGCTCGAGCAGCGCTCGATCGACGAGGCGGCGCTCGACTGGCGGCACCACGGCTTTCTTCTCGAGCCGGTGCTGCAGTTGCGGGCGCGCATCCTCGAGGAGATCGGGCTGTCGGTGTCGTTTGGGGTGGCCTCGACCCTGCTGGTTGCCAAGATCGCCTCGGAGCTCGCCAAAGGGCGTGAAGACCACGCGTGTGTTGTGGAGCCCGGCCAGGCGGCGGCGTTTCTGGCGCCGCTTTCGGTCCGCGCGCTGATCGGCGTTGGTCCCAAGTCCGAGGCGCGGCTGCGCGCTTTCGAGGTGCTGACCATCGGCGACCTGGCCGCGCGGCCGCTGGCGTGGCTGGTCGAGCAGTTCGGCTCCGCGTACGGTCGCTATCTATTTGCCGCTTCGCGCGGCGAGGATGACTCCACGTTGGTCGGCGAGCGGGTCTACAAGAGCATTTCGGCCGAGCACACGTTCGCGCGCGACACGTCGGACCGCGGCGAGATCTGGCGCCGGCTGCAGTCGCAGGCGGTAGACGTCGCCGGCCGGCTGCGTGCGGAAAACCTCCTGGCAGGCGAAGTCGCCATCAAGCTGCGCTATGGCGTGACCTGGGTCACGATCACGCGCCAGCTGCGCCTCGCCGCGGCCACCGACGACGCCGAAACGCTAGCCGCCGGCGCCGCGGCGCTGGTGCGCAAGGCCTGGACCCGTCAGCCGATCCGACTCATCGGCCTGCGCGCCAGCAAACTCGAGCCGAGCCGACAATCAGACGCAGTTCAACTCTCATTTCCACGCTAGTGTCGTGTCCCACGGATTCTTGGTGAATACCAGCTACCTGGCGCGCGTGTCATTCTGAGGATTCCATGCGTCGCACACGCGCCAGCGGCGATGAAACTGTTCACTACCTCTGGAGTCGTCACTAACGATGTCGACGGACACGTTCGTCGGACGAATCCATGGGTCCCACACAACAAACCTAGGCTAGGCAGTGCGCTCCATGATGTAGAGGCCGCCGGTGAAGCGGTCGGTGGCGTAGACCAGGCCGTCGCTGCCGACCAGGACGTCGTTGAACTGGATGCTCGATCGGCCTGGCGGCGCTTCGGGCACGTAGTAGGCGATCTCGCGCGGGCGGGCGGCATCGCTGATGTCGATCACGCGCAGGCCCGCGTTGAACCACGTGACGTAGATCGTGTTTGGATCGCTCAACGTGCCGGGCCGCATCTCGTGCAGGTTGTGCGGACCGAACCGTCCGCCGCGCAGGCAGTAGTCGCCCTCCGGCACCGGAAACTCCGAGATGACCCGCGGATGCACCTCATCCGCGATGTCCACCACGCGCACTCGCGTCTGCATACCTTTGCAGTCCTGCGCCAGCTGCTCGTCGGTGACCACCAGGATGTCGCGGCCAGGCACCGGGAGAGCAGTATGTGTGGCGGTACTTTCGGCGGCGCCAAAGTCGAGCTGGCTGACAAAGGCCGGCGCGGTCTTGTCGGAAATGTCCAGGATGACCAGGCCGGCGTCCCACCAGCCGCAATAGGCGCGGTTGCCGCGGATCAACGGATGGTGCAGCGCCACGCGTTTGGCGCCGGCCGTGCCGCCGTGGGTCTGGCTCGGCGTCCACGACGGCGTCTCGCCGGCGCCCGTGTTCTGGCCCGGAAACCACCAGCGCCCGACCTCGCGGGGCCGCGACGGCTCGGACAGATCGACGATCACCAGAAACTGGTCGATCAGGCCGTCGTCACTGCCACTCATGTACGCGTACGGCGGCTCCCAGTAGGTCATGCGGTGCACGCCCTTACCGGGCATGGCCAGAAACGCGATCTCACGGGGTTTGTCGGGTGCGGAGACGTCGAAGACTTTGAGCCCGCCCTTCCAGGTGGTGGCTTGCGGCTCGAACATGCTGCGCTCGTAGTTGACCAGCAGCACGTCGCCGACGACCTGCACTTTGTGAGAGTGGGTGCCGACTGGCGTCTCGATCTGGGTCACGACGCGCGGACGACTCGGATCGGTGACGTCCACGACCGACGTGCCGACGCGGCTTTCACCCATGTGCGCCACGAAGGCGAAGCCATCCTTGAGATTGACGTGCATGCAGTCGCCATGGCCGTTGAGGTTGGTCTGGCCGACCAGGCGCATGTTCAAAGCTTCGGCTTGAGCGAGCATAGTGCCACGGTAGCACCCCGCTCCCAGAGGGACAGGGAGCGCAGTGTAGGCTAGACGCCGCGTGGCGGTTGGCACCAACGGGACGTATCACGCGCCCGTTCTTCGGCGCGAGCGCGCGAAGCGCGTTCGCATCCTGATCGGCGTCGGCGCCGTGCTGAGCCTCGTCGGCATTGTCCAGGTGTGGCTCATCAACTCGGATATGACGCGGATCGAGCAAGCCGGACCGCAGCGCTTCGCGCTGGCTGGCGACACGGTTGCGCACTTCATCCCCAGCATCTTGTCGAATTTCCAGCGGGCGCAGGCGCCGCCCAACACGGTCACGTTGATCACCGCCGACGACCCGCGGCACTCGCCTGTCTTCATCAACGACAAGCGAGCGCTGGAGCGGTGGACCGCCTTCACGGGTGTCGCGCTGGCCATCCTGTTTGTTGGTCTCGAGGAGCGGATACCGATCAGCACGGCGCGCGAGCGCTCGCCGACGGGGACGGACCTGTCGCGGATGCTGATCCTGCTGTCCGTTGCTTACGGGGCGCTGTCGATTTTCGAGAGCGGTTGAGGCCGACTGCTGATGCAGTGACAAAAAATCACTTGCCCCGCGGGGGGACATGTGAGAGGCTTAGTGACCCGTGGCATTCGAGGGCACCGACGTTCTGGCGATCGCCGAGCGCGTCAACGCGCGTCTGGCCCACGGCCCTTGGAACACGGCTGCCCTGGAGTCGAGCAGCGCCGACGCCGACCTCGACACCGCGGCGGAAGTCGCCGTCTTCGCCCTCGAGCTCGCTGGCAAGCGCCGCCAGGCGCGTCGCGGCGGACGCTTCGGCCGACTGGTCGTCAGCTTCGCCCTGGCAGCGTGTGTGGCGCTGTCCGCCTTTGCCTCGGCATGCGACAAGCCAGACGCCACCGCCGAGGAGACCCAGACCGCGATCAGCACGCTGCCGGCCTATACCGGCAGCACGGCGTCGATCACCGCACCCGCGCGCGCCAGCCCCGCCAACTTCACCGATATGGTCCTGCTGGACGTCGGCAGCGACACCCAACCCTGGGCGGTGTTGCAGACCAGTGACAGCACGAGCCCGATCCTGGTCGACCGCGTAGGCGCGGGTCTGGACACCGTCGGCGCGACGTACAGCCTGCCCGCTCAGCCAATCATGGTCGGCACGCGCGACGGTCCGTCGCAGTTCCTGGACCCGCTCCAGCCGGCCACGGTCACCACCAGCGTGGCCACGTCGGTCGCCAGCACGACAAGCCAGGTCGAGCAGGCCTGGTCGCAGGACGAGCGGTATCTCGCCCCGACGCGGGCGATCTCGGGTCAGACCACGGTGCTGGACGCCGCCTACAACGGCGCCGCGGCCGCCGCCGCGGGTGGGACGCATACCTATCTGAATGGCGTGGTGCTGCGCGCCGAGCCCGACAAGCCGGTCCTGTCGGTGATTGACAAGGCCCTGCTGGAATCGGGCGCGCCCACACGCCAGGAAGACGTCGTATACGTGGCGATCCGCCCCAGCGAGCAGTCGTCCTACAACCCCGGCCAGGTCGTGAACCTGCGCGACGTGGTCATGAACCAGCAGCAGACCGACGTCGACGGCCAGTCGACGACGTTGTATACGGTCGATGCCGCGGTGAACGGCGCCCGGCTCGAGCCGACTGGCAGCGTCGACCTGCAGTCGCTGCTGCAACCGCGCCTGCAACGCGTCGACCAGGACATTTCGGCGAGCACTCAGGCAGTGGCCTCGGGCACGCCCGTTGCGCCCGCCGCTGGCAGCACGCCCGGGCCGACGCAGGCGCCGCAGCAGGTCATCGTGCGCGACCGCGGGCCGTCGTTCGTCGACGACTTCCTGATCTGGATGTGGCTCAGCAATTCCGGCTTCTACCGCGGGCCGTCGGTGATCATCAACAACCCGCCGCCATCCACGAATCGGCCCAGCGACTCGACGTACTACTCGCCGCCGCCCACGCCAGGCTCGTCCAGCCCGAGCACGGTTGCCGCGTCGCAGGCAGCCTCGCGAAGCACCGCGCTGGAGGCGTCGCGCTCGGCCGTCTCAGGGCAGGCGTCGGGTACGGGCGGTGGCGTGGCGGCAACCAACAAGGGGGCGGCGGCCGCCGGGGTCGCGGCCGGGGCGGCTACGGCCAAGGCGGCGTCTGTCGCCAGCTCCGTAAGCGCGTCGTCGGCGGGCAAGAGCGTCGCTTCGGTGACGAGCAGCTCCGGACCGTCCACGGCGAGTCGGAGCGCCGGTTCCGTTTCGGCTGGGACGCGCGGCAGCGCCGGGATCACGTCCTCTTCGTCGGGGAGCAAAGGCATCGGCGGGCTGTCTTCCTCGTCGTCGTCGTCGTCCAGCTCCAGTAGCCGCGGCTCAACGGGCGGGTTCGGCAGCAGCAGCGGTGGCAAGGGCATCAGCGGCGCGAGCAGCAGCTAGACGGCTCTGGTCCGCCACGGCGAACCCCGACGGACGCGGCTGGCTCGAGCGCGGCCGTGAATACACGCCGACGCGGGTTGATGAATTCGATCCCGTCGTGTTGGAGGCGATCGGGCGCCTGGCGCGACTGGCAGACTCGGTGTCCGAGACGCTGCGCGAGCATCCCGAAGTCGAGGTGCGGCGCTCGGCGGCCATCCTGGCTGCTCGCGCGCACCCGATCGTGGCGGTGCTGGATGCAGGCTGACGAGGCCCGTGCCTAGTGGCGGATGAGTTGGGTCGTGTCGATGGGTAGGGGAGACCCCTACAACCCCCACGGGGACGATGGGCACGGGAGACCCCACGGGACGATGGCCTCTATAACCCCCGGCGGATGGTCCCTCCGTATGACGCCCCGGGGCAATCGCGACCGCGGGGTCGTGGGCGCGGTGGCGGATGGCGGATGAGTCGGGTCCTGTCGATGGGTAGGGAGACCCCTACAACGCCCCGAGTTGGGGTGTTCTTCGTACTCGACGAGTTGGTGTTGTCAAAACTAGTTGATGAATGAGGGGCTCGAGGCGCTGGTCGAGCGCGATGACTGGCTCGAGATGCTGATCGGGCGGTCGCCGGTGCTGGCCGACGCGGCGATTCGGCGCCACTGGCGGCGGCTCGTGCCGTGGTTGCCGCCGGCGGCGCGCTACGAGCTGGCGAGCATTCTGCTCGACGTCGAGCACGCGTGTCAGACCGAGTGAGACTGCGCGCCTGGCGGCGCTGGCAGGCGGCGGCGGGGCCGTGGCGCGGCTGGGCGATGTGTCCGGCGCTGACGATGCCCGACGACGGGGGTGGGTCTTCGGCGCTGACGATGCCCGACGACGGGAGTGTGCCTTCGGCGCCAACAACGGCTGGCGACTCGGGCGCGGGCGCACACCTCGGCTCCCCCGCGGACTTCGGCTCCCGGAAGCACGCTCTCCCAGGCGTTGAAGCGGCGCTCGTCGGCGGCTCAACCGCCATCGTCGCCGACCTGGACCCCCTCGTTGGCATCCACCTGGCGGCGACGCTCAGTCGAGACCACCTGGCGCACGTCGTGCTCGTCCTTCCCCGGTGGCCGCATGCCGAGGCGGTCCTGCCCACTGCCGCGTTGACCGCCGCACTGATCGATTCCTCGCGCCATTTGCGGACACCCGGTCACGCTGCCCAGCACGTGGTCTTCGTCCTGGACGGCGAGCGCTCGCGATCCGTTCGACGTGCTGAACATGACCCGCGCGTCGACAATCGTTACGACCTCGCCGTCGGCGATTTGCCCAATCTCCAGCAACTCCGCGCCGCCGGCATCCAGCGCATCGTCAAGCTCGCGCCGGCATGAGGTCGGTGGTCCCCACCACTGACTACGCCACCTACTGGCGTGCCTGGGAGCGGGTCGCGCTCGCGGGCTATCGCCAGTTCAACGTCGACACGTGGGCCTCCGGCCGCCGCTATCTCTCATTGACAGCCGTCGCCCTGACTCGAGCCGAGGTCGGCCAGTTGCGGGCGCTGACCGACCGCTTCGCCCCCCTGCTGGACCGTGCCGTGGAAGGCATCCTGGCCGATCCCGACTGGTGGCCCGCCCTGGCATGGCCCTGGCCGGCCATTGAGCTCGCGCGCCAGGAGCCGCCTCACCCGGACGGGCTCGCCAGCTTGTACGGCCGTTTCGACTACCTGCTCGACGCCAACGGCAGCTGGCAGGTCGTCGAGTACAACGCCGACACTCCGTCCGGCGGCCGCGAGGCAAGCGGGCTCGAGCCGACCATCGCCCGTCTGTTCCCCTCGCTGAGCCGCATCGAGACGCGGCTGGCCCAGCGGCTGACGTGCGCGCTGCTCGACCGCATCCGCCAACACGATGGGCCGGTGCGACTCGTCGGTGTCGTGTCCACCCATCGCTGGCTCGAGGACCTGTCCCAGGCCGTGTGGCTGACGACACTTCTCCAACGCGCCGGTCAGCCCACCATCTTCGGCGACATTCACGACGTGGAGATCCACGGCGGTCGCATCCACCTCCGCGGACAGCCGATCGACGCCCTGTACCGCTTCTATCCGATCGAGCGCCTGTATGGGCATGCGGTTTTCGCCAGTGTGTGGGAAGCGGCGCTGGATGGACGCCTGCTGCTGCTCAACGGCCTGCGCGGTTTTCTCGCCCAATCGAAGGCGTGTCTGGCGTGGCTGTGGGCAAATCGTGCTCGACTGCCCGCCGAGGACGCGCTGATCGTCGAGCAGCACCTGCCGCGCACCGTTCTCGCCCGCAGTCCCGAGGCGGCCCACCTTCTGCCCGATGCGGTGATCAAACACGTCAACGGTCGCGAGGGCGATTCAGTGGTGTTCGGCGCCGTGCTCGACAGCGCCGGATGGCAGGCGCGCGTTCTCGAGGACGGCTTTGTCGTGCAGCGCGCCGTGGTTTCGCCGCGACTCGGCGACGTGGAAGTCGACGATCGAACTCGGCAGGTCCACCGCGTCGGCGACCGCTACGCGTGCGTTGGCGGCTTTGCCATTGGCGGACGCTTCGCCGGCTGTTACACCCGCCTGGACGCGCGCATCACCTCGGCGCGGGCGACGTACGCGGCGACGCTGTGTGAGGCGTCCTGACCTTCACGTCGGCGACCAGTCGCAAGAGCGGCACCCGCCGCCCGCGTTCGATGAGCGAATACGTTTCCTCGCCCCCGGCATACACATTTCCGACAAAGCGCAGGCGAAGCGCCAGCTCGATCCGCCGCGCGCCGCCTAGCCGGCGAACCAGGGCGGCGTGATCGCTGCTCAGCGCCGCCACGATCCGGCCCGGCGCGTGCAACAGCACTTCCTCGCCAGCAATGCGAACCTGCGCGTGCAGGCCGGCCAGGCGCCGCAACAAGTCGGGCCGCAGCAGGCAATCGCCCGCCTGGGCATCCGGCTCCCAGTCGACGAGCACCTGGCCGCGCCACAAGCGGGCGGTCGTCACCTCGTAGCGGTCGCCGATAGTGGTCGACAGACGCGCGTCCGCGTCGAGCAGCGCGGCCTCGAGGATCGCCAGCGCGGTCTCGAGATCAAGCAACGTCAGCGACGGCCCAGCGTGTCTGACGTGCCATCGGCGCCAGACGGGCGAGCGAGAAAGCAGCGTTAGCGACGACCGAGCACCTGGCGCAGGTCATCGGCGCCGAACGGTCGCGCGAGATAGGCGATCGCGCCTTTGCGCATGGCTTCCGCGGCGCGGCTGTCCCAGAGGTCGGCGGTGAGCATGATGACCGACAGGTCGGGCTCTTGCTCGCGCAACCGCGTCAACGCATCGAGACCCGCGGCGTCGTCGAGGTCGAACCCCAGCAGGACGAACTCGGGGTCCTGGTCCTCCAGCTGCTTCATTGCGGCGCCAATCCCTGGACACTGGACCGATGCGTAGCCGAGGGATTCGACCAGCCGTGCGGTGGACTGTCGGTTGGCGGAGTTTCCCTCGACGATCAGGATCGTGCGTGGCACGACTGGCTTCGGCTCGCGATGCAGCCACCCGCGCACACGGTCAGTGAGGCCACTTACAGAAGGCACGGAGGGCACGCCGGGTACGATACCTCTGCGTGCTGCAACTCGACATGCAACGCGTCCTGGACCGGGTCAGCAGCGACAACGTCCGGACGGTGCGCTTTCTGTACTGCGACCACGCCAACGTTATTCGCGGTAAAGCGGCTCACGCTTCGGTGCTGGCCGATTTCCTCGAATCCGGCATCGGTCTGACGGTCGCCATGCAAGCGTTCACGCTGACCGAACGCCTGGCGACCGGGACTCACCTGAGCGGGGTCGGCGAGATTCGGCTGGCTCCCGATCCACGTACGTTCGCGGTGCTGCCGTACGCGGCGCGTGAGGCGCGCCTGTTGTGCGACATGTACACGCTCGATGGACAGCCGTGGGAGCTGTGTCCGCGCGCCTTCTTGCGCGAGACGATCGATCGGGTCGGACGCCACGGATTGCGCGCCGAAGCGGCCTTCGAATACGAGTTCTATCTCGCGCGCCAGATCGACGACGGTCGCTTCGTGCCCGCCGACGACAGCCTGTGCTTCGCCTCGGACGGGATGGACCGCGAGGCGCCCGTCATCGGCGCGATCCTCGACGCGCTCGACCAGCAAGGCCTGCAGCCAGTCCAGTACTACCCGGAGCTGGGGCCGGCCCAACAAGAACTTTCGATCCAGCATGCCCCGGTGCTGGAGGCCGCCGACCGACAGATCGCGGTGCGCGAGACGGTGCGCGCCATCGCCATGCAGCACGGTCTTGTGGCGACATTTGCTCCCAGGCCCTTCGCCGACCAGGCGGGCAGCGGCTGCCACGTGCACCTGAGCCTGTGGAACGGCGATCAGAACGTCATGTACGACGCGCAGGGACAGCTGGGTCTGTCGGCGCAGGCGCGATCGTTCGTGGCAGGCGTCCTGCAGCACACGCCAGGCCTGCTGGCGATGACGTGCCCCAGTGTGAACTCGTATCAGCGGCTGGCGCCGAATATGTGGAGCTCGGCGTACACGTGCTGGGGTCCGGACAATCGCGAAGCGACGGTTCGCGTGCCTTCCCCATTCAAAGGTCGGGTGCAGGCCAGCACGAACATCGAGATCAAAGCCGTCGACGGCTCCGCCAACCCGTACCTGGCGCTGGGCGGCATCCTGGCGGCTGGACTCGACGGCATCGAGCGCGGCCTGGACCCTGGCGAGCCGTTGGCCTCGAACCCGCACGATCTGGACGAGGCGGAGCGCGAGGCCCGCGGCATCCGCCGTTATCCGGTGTCGCTGACCGACGCGCTCGACGCGCTCGAACAGGACGACGTGCTGGTGTCAGCGCTGGGTGAAGCCCGCGCCCGCGAGTTCATTGGCGTGCGCCGGGCGGAATGGTCGGACCTGGGCCGCCTGTCCATCGCCCAACAGATCGCCGCCCACTTCCGCCGCTACTAGATCGGCGCCCGGTCCGCGCGTCACCGGCCCTCTAGTCAAACGCGTCACAATTGCATACAGTCTGCAGTGGGGATGGAGCATTCGTGGCGCGCGGCGCCGCTGGCAGGTTTGCTCGTCGTCCTGACCCTCGTCGCGTCAGGCTGCGCACCGGCTCGGCCTGCCACTTCGCCGGATGCGGGCGCAAACGCAGTAACCCCGCCGCCCGCCGGCGGTACCGACGTGGTCGCGCGCTACCGCCGAACCGGACAACAGGCCGCCGGCGTCTCGAGCGGCCCGATTGCGCGCTTCGGGGCGGCGCTGTCGCTCACTGGCGCCGCGCGTATGACCGGCATGGTTCAGCGCAGCGGGATCAAGCTCGCCCAGGACGAAATCAATGCCAGCGGCATGCTCGGCAAGACACGTCTGGAGGTCGTCGTCGACGATGACGCGTCCGATCGTGAGCAGGCCGCGGCGGTGTACCAGCGTTTCATCGAGGATAGCCACGTCGTCGCGATCCTGGGTCCGACGCTGTCGGACACCGCGCAGAGCGTCGATCCGATCGCTCAGCAGGCGGCGGTGCCCGTGTTGGCAATTTCGAACTCCGCCAGCGGCATCACGCAGATTGGCAACTTCATTTTTCGCGGCAACTTGAGCGAAAGTCAGCTGACTCCGCAAGTGATCAGCGCGGTCCGCTCCCGCATGAAGCTGCACCGCGCGGCGCTGCTGTACAGCGACACCGACGCGAATCGCTCCGGCTCGCACGGCTTCAAAACCGGGCTGGAGAACGCCGGGGTCCACATCGCCAGCGAGCAGACCTTCGCGAAGGATCAGACCGACTTCTCCTCGCAGCTGGAAGACATCGCCGCCTCGCAGCCTGATGCGCTGTTCGTGACCGCGCCCAGCAGCGCGGCCGCGGCCATCCTGATTCAGGCGCGGCAGTCCTCTCCGGCGCTGCAAAAGCTGCCGATCATTGGCAGCAGCGCGTTCAATTCGGACGCGGTTCTGCGCAGCGCCGGCGATTCCGCCGAGGGCCTGATCGTCGGCAGCGGCTGGACGCTGAGCGGCCAGTCGGCGCGCAACCAGCAGTTCGTGCAGGCCTACCGACAGCGGTACGGCGTCGATCCGGACCAGGTGGCGGCCCAGGCGTACACGGGCGTGTATATCCTGGCCAACGCGCTGAAGGTAGCTAACACGGCGAGCGACGCGCGCGCGGTGCGCGACGCACTGGAGCAAACGCACGCGCTGCCGACGCCGCTGGGCGACTTTTCCTTCAACGACGCGCACGATCCCGATTACGCGGCCACGGTGCAGGTGGTCCACCAGGGGCGGTTCCAGGCGTACTGAGTCGTCGCCGCTTGCCGCGCCGCGAGGTACGCTCGTTTCGATGACGGCTCTCGCCGAACTCGCCGCGCGACTACGCGCACTGCATCACGCACCTGAACCTCTCGTCCTCCCCAACGCCTGGGACGCCGCCACCGCGCGCAGCGTGATCGACGCCGGCTTTCCCGCGGTGGCCACCACCAGCAGCGGCGTCTCCGCGGCACTCGGCTACGCCGATGGCGAACACACGCCCGTCGACGAGATGTTCAACGCCGTCCAGCGCATCACGCGCGTGGCGCCCGACGTGCCGGTCACCGCCGACATCGAATCCGGCTACGGGCTCAGCCCCGAGGACCTGGTCAAGCGACTCCTGGCCGCGGGCGCCGTCGGCTGCAACCTCGAAGACACCGACCACCACACCGCGCCTGGCAGCCACACGCTGCTGGACGCCGCAACGCAGCAGCGCCGACTCCAGGCCGTCAAACACGCCGCGAGCGCCCAGGGCGTCGACGTCGTGCTCAACGCACGGGTCGACGTTTTTCTGAGCCAATCCCCGTCGCTGCAGGAGGCAATCCGCCGTGCGAGGCTGTACCTCGAGGCGGGCGCGGACTGCATCTTTCCCATCGGCGCCCCTGACGAACCGACGATCGTCAGCCTGGTGAAGGAGATACCGGGTCCAGTCAACGTGATCCCCGGTTTTCGTGGTGGTCCAGGGTTGGCCAGGTTGCGCGAGCTCGGCGTGCGTCGCATCAGTTACGCCGGCCGACTCCATCGCGCGATGATGCTCGACCAGCAGCGCCGGCTTGCCGGACTCAAGGAGTGGCAGGATTTCTGACGTGCTGAGCCAGGCGCCGATCATCGCGTTCGTCGCGGCCACCCAGCGTGAGCGAGCGCGCGCCTTCTACGCGGATGTTCTCGGCTTGCAGTTGACCGGCGAGGACCCGTTTGCCCTGACGTTCGACGCCGGCGGGACCATGTTGCGCGTCGCTTTTGTCGAACAACTCGAGCCCCAGGGTTTCACCGTGCTGGGCTGGATCGTTGCCGACATCGACGGCACCGCGCGTGACCTCGCCGCCCGCGGCGTGGAGTTCAAACGCTACACCTGGATGGAGCAGGACGCGCTGGGCATCTGGCGCTCCCCGAGCGGAGCGCGGGTGGCGTGGTTCCCCGATCCCGACGGCAACACGCTGTCGATCACCCAGCTCGCCTGAAAAACAAAAGGAGGAGTTGTTGATGGACGACCGCCTGTTCAGGTCTCTCGAATGGCGCAATATTGGCCCTCACCGCGGCGGGCGGTGCGTCGCGGTGGCGGGACATCCCACCGACGCGGGCACGTTCTATTTCGGCGCCTGCGCGGGTGGCGTGTTCAAGACGACCAACGGCGGTTCACACTGGTGGAACGTCTCCGACGGGTTTTTCAACACCGCCGCGGTCGGCGCCATCGCGGTGTGCGACTCGCATCCGAACGTCGTCTACGCGGGCACCGGCGAAGCGTGCATTCGCAGCAACGTCTCGCATGGCGACGGCGTCTACCGCTCGGATGACGGTGGACACAGCTGGCGCAATCTGGGACTGGCCGCGACACGCCACATCAGCCGCGTGGCGATCCGTCCCACCAATCCAGACATCGTGTACGTGGCGGCGCTCGGTCATGCGTGGGGTCCGAACCCGGAACGAGGCATTTATCGCTCGACCAACGGCGGCAGGTCGTGGGACCTCGTCCTGCACAAGAGCGAGCGCGCCGGGGCGGCCGACCTGACGCTGGATAGCCGCAATCCGCGCGTACTGTACGCGGCGATCTGGCAGGGGATGCGCTATCCGCACGCCGCCGAAAGCGGTGGTCCGGATTCTGGCATCTGGCGCAGTCTGGACGGCGGTGACACGTGGACGGACATCACCCGCAACACTGGCATGAGCACGAAGCTGTTGGGCAGGATCGGCGTCACGGCTTCGCCCGCGCAGCCGGGCCGCGTCTGGGCAGTGGTCGAGGCGGAGGACGGCGCGATGTTCCGCTCCGATGACTACGGTGAGACGTGGGAGCGCCTGTGCGACAACGCCGACCTGCGGCGGCGACCGTGGTACTACATGCATGCGTACGCCGATCCACAAAATGCCAACACGGTATGGGTCCTGAATCTAGAGTGCTGGCGGTCTATCGACGCCGGCAAGACGTTCGAAAGCATCCCAACGCCGCACGGCGACAACCACGGACTGTGGATTGACCCGCGCAATTCCAATCGCATGATCGAGGGCAACGACGGCGGCGCGACCGTCACCTTCGACGGTGGTCGGACCTGGTCCAGCCTGCTGAATCAGCCGACCGCGCAGTTCTACCACGTCATCGCCGACGAGCGGACGCCGTATTTCGTATACGGGTCGCAGCAGGACAACTGGGCGATGCGCGTGCCGAGCATCAGTTTCGAAGGGGCGATCTCCACAAAGGACTACACCGAGCCCGGCGGGGGTGAGAGCGGCTACATCGCAATTGGCAAGAAGCCGCCACACATTGTCTTCGGGGGCGGCATCGGCACGGGCGCGGGTCACGGACGTCTGATCGCCTGGAATCCGGAGACCGGCCAGAAGCGGAATGTCACGGTCTGGCCGGAGGTGTTCGGCATGGGCGCCGGCGCCGATGCCATGAAGCACCGTTTCCAGTGGACCTTTCCGGTCGAGACGTCGCCACATGATGACGATACGCTGTACATCTGCTCGAACGTGGTCCACCGCTCGAGGGACAATGGCTCCAGCTGGGAAACGATCTCTCCGGACCTGACGCGCAACGATGCGACAAAAATCGCTCCGTCGGGCGGACCGATTACCGCGGACAACTCGGGCGCCGAGATCTACTGCACGATCTTTGCCTTCCGCGAGTCGCCGCACGAGGCGGGCGTATTCTGGGCTGGCTCGGACGACGGGCTGATTCACATTTCGCGCGACGGGGCGCGGTCCTGGCAGAACGTGACGCCGCCAGACGTGCCGCAGTGGGCGATGATCAACATGATCGAGCCATCGCCGCACGACGCGGGGACCGCGTACGTCGCTGTGACCTGCTACAAATCGGACGACTTGCGCCCGTATCTGTATCGCACCAACGACTATGGTGCGACGTGGACGCGCATCACCAACGGAATCGCGGACGACGAGTTCACGCGCGTCATTCGCGAGGACCCGAACCGTCGAGGATTGCTGTACTGCGGGACCGAGCGCGGGATACTCGTGTCCTTTGACGACGGCGCCCACTGGCAGCGGCTGGAGTCCAACCTGCCGGTTACCCCGATCTGGGACCTGATCGTCAAGGGCACCGATCTGGTCGCGGCGACGCACGGGCGCGCCTTCTGGATACTCGACGACATTACGCCGCTCCACCAGCTCCATTCGGATATTTCTGCAAAGCCGGTGCATCTGATACGGCCGCGAGATACGATCCGCTACCGACTCTACGGCCGGGCGCAAGGCAGGTCGAAAACGCACACCAACTACAAGATGACCGGGCCAGCGACCGTCGCGTTTCGACGCGTCGAGACCGCCAGCGGCGAGTTTCAGGAGCAGTTTCTGGACGCTGGACGCAATCCGCCCAACGGCGCCATCATCCACTACTGGCTGCAAGACAAAGCGGATGCCGTACAGTTGACAATTCTCGACAGCGCTGGCAACGAAGTTCGCTCGTTCTCGAACAAGCGCGACAAATCCGCGACTTCTGAAGAGGACGCGGCGTCGGAGCCGGCGTCCACCGAAGGCGAGGTCCAGCAGGTTACCGCCGAAGAGGAAGTCTCAGAAGAGGAAGCCGAGGAGCGCGGACCGTTCGCCCCCAATGCCGCGGGCATGAATCGTTTCGTCTGGGATTATCGCTACAAGATGCCTGAGAAGATCGAAACTGGCAGTCGTGGCTCGCGCGAGGAGGCACTCGAGGGTGTGGGCGGTCCACGCGCGTTGCCCGGTCAGTACCAGGTGCGGCTGACGGTGGGTGACCACGTGCAAACCGAGACGTTTCGGCTGCTGGCGGATCCACGCCTTCCGGTCACTCTCGAGGAGCTCCAGCGACAGTTCGAGCTCAAGATGGCGATCCGCGAGCGGACCTCGGAGACCAACACGGCGGTGAATCAGATCCGCCGCTTGCGGGCGCAGATCGAGGCCTGGGAGAAGCGCGCGGGCTCGAAGACGGCGGTGCGCGACGCGGCTCGCGCGGCGAAGGACCAGCTGAAGAGTGTCGAAGCGGAGCTCATCAACGTGGACTTTGAAAAACCTCGGCCCGGGCCGAATCGACTCAAAGAAAAGTTCGACGCGCTGAGCTCGATGATCGACGAAAGCGATGACGCCCCCACGCGGGGCGCCCACGAGGTGTACGACATGCTGCGCCAACAGCTGGAAGCCCAGCAAACGCGCCTGCGCGAGGTCCTCGACGGACCCGTGGCGGAGCTCAACGCGGCAATCGCCCGCGAGGGAGTCCCCGCCGTCGGAACATAAACGAACTGGAGCTGACGGACGCCGATCGCGCGCCGGTGCTACGGCGAAACGCTCGCCTCCCTCGTCCGCGCCGCTGGACGTCCCCAGAGTTGCTGGCTGGCGAGCTCGGCGCCTTTGACCAGCGCGTCGAGCTTGGCCCAGCCGATCTGGGGGTGGACGCGGCCGCCCATACCGCAGTCGGTGCCGGCGATCACGTTTTCGCGACCCACCAGCTCGGCGTAGCGGATGATGCGGTCGGCCACCAGCTCCGGATGCTCGACCACGTTGCTAGCGTGGCTGACCACACCGGGAATCAGGATCTTGCCGGGCGGAAGTTTGACGTCGCGCCAGACCTTCCACTCATGCTCGTGACGTGGATTGCCGGCTTCCAACGAGTACGCGCCTGCCCGGATGCGCAGCATCAGATCGACGACCGAGCGCAGCGGCAAGTCGTGCGTGTGCGGACCATGCCAGCTGCCCCAGCAGATGTGGTAGCGGACGCGGTCCTCCGGCAAGCCCTCGAGCGCGTGATTCAGCGCCTCGACACGAATTTCGGCAAAACGCCGATATTCGTCCAGCGAGGGCGCCGGCACGATCATGTCGTAAGTATCCGGTAGCCCCGGATCATCCAGTTGCAACACGAAGCCGGCGTCGACGATGGCGCGGTACTCGTGCTTCATCGCATCCGCGATGGCAAACAGAAACGCCTCGTCATTCGGGTAGTACTCGTTCCACAACGAGTGCTCGATCCAGCCCGGCGCGAGCACGCACATGAATTGCTCGGTCGAGCGCGTGCCCTGCAGCGCGGTATTGAACACGCTGATGTCGCGCTGGACCTCGGCCTGACCGGTATAGGTCAGCGGCCCGGTGCACACCATCCGCTCCGCCTCGCGCGGGAACTGGAGCTCGGCATAGAATTCGGCGAACTCCAGTCGCTCGTTGGTGCGCTGCGACATCACCAGCGGCTCGCCCTCGTCGACCTTGCGAGTGGTGATGCCGCTCAGGCGCCGACCGTAATACGCGAAGCCACCGAACTTGCCGAGCTCACCGTCGCTGATGACGTCGACGCCGACCTCGATCTGGCGCCGCACGAGCGCGGCCATGCGCTCGCTGACTCCGGTCGCGGCGAACGGATCGGCCGACGACTGGGTGGCCCGCCGCAGCTCAGCCTGCTGACTACGCTCCGAGAGTCGACCCGCGTGGGTGGTGAGAATCCGATCGGTGCTGCGCTGCATGCCTCAGTGCGCGACGGCTTCCCAGCGCTCGCGGAATTCGGCCAGCGGCACTCGGTCATGGAACAGGTCATCCATCTCATCCAGGCCGTTGACGCCGGCTTTGACGATGACGCCACCCGACCGCATCCGGTATTGTTCCGGCTGGTCGACGCCGGGGGCCGGTGTGCCCTTGGCGAACCCGCGCACAGCGTCGAGCAGCCTGCGGCGGGTGCGGATAATCATCACGTCCGACGTACCCAGGCGCTCCTGGCGTCGGTCGTAGATCGGTCCCATGCTCTCCTGGGCCATTGCGTCCTGGGCGATCTGCGGGATACCCGAGTAGGTGCCCATCGTGCGCTGCAGGTCACGGTCGATCAGGTAGTCATTGTGCTGGTTGGCGATCGGTCGGAAGCGTCCGAGCCAATCCGTGCTCGATTCGAATTTGCGCACCGGCACGCCATTGGCGTTCCGCGCACCATACGGGTCGTACTTGCCGATGGGATCTCGGCGCACGTAACCGGCTTTGAAGCCGCCAACCGTTTCGGTTTCGGGCGGCAGTGGCTGCTGGCGGCCGACGGTCCAGACCATCGTGTTGTAGTCGTCGAGCGGCACCCAGGCCAGCGACTGGTTTTTGACGCCGAGCAGGCCCGGCGCGTTCATCGTGTAGAACGGAAACAGGAAGTGGCCCATGCGCCAGTACTCGGTGCCGGGGTCGGCATCGCGCACCGCGGCGTAGCTCGCGCCGACAGCGTGATCCTTGGCGACGAACCGACCGTGGCGTTGCTGGGTGATGTAGTAGGCATCGCTGCCCGGCAGCGACTGCTTCATCGTGTAGTGGCCAGCGTGCAGGAAAAACGCGTGCACCGTGTCGATGTCGCCCTCGAGGGCCTGCAGCCAGTTCGACTCCTGGAGGCGCATCCAGAACTGACAGTCGGTGTCCAGGTTGGGCAGCCATTCGGGCAGCGGCGGCGGGGCGCTGCGCGGACCCATATATGCCCACACGATGCCGTTGCGTTCTTGCGTCGGGTACGCGACCGCCTTGACCTTATTTTTGAAATCGGATTCGGCCGGCTCGTTGGGCATGTCGATACAGCTGCCGTCGACGTCGAATTTCCAGCCGTGGTAGACGCAGCGCAATCCTTCTTCTTCGTTGCGTCCAAAGAACAGGCTCGCGCCCCGATGCGGGCAGTTGTTGGCGATGAGTCCGAACTTGCCGCTGGTGGTGTGAAACGCGATCAGGTTCTCGCCGAGGAGCCGCAGGCGCATTGGCGCGCCATCGGCCTCGGGCAGCTCGCTGGCCGCGAAGGCCGGCAGCCAGTACTCGCGCATGAACGCGCCCATGGGCGTACCGGGTCCGACGCGACAGAGAAGCTCATTGTCTTCGGTTGACAGCATGGCAGTCTGACTACTCCCTAGTGGTGGTTCAGCGCGGCGGTCCGATGTGATTCGGCGTAATGCTGGGCGATCAGGTCATCGCCCCAATCGCCACTGATGTCGCGTAGCACGGAGTGGATGTGGTTGGCGCCGTTCTGAGTGTTGTCGTACTCAATTAACCAGCTCGGGGCTTTGATCGTGTAGTAATGGCCCTGGCCCGGCTCCTCGCCACCGGTCCAGGCGAAGGTCACCGCCTCGAACTCCGCTTCGAGCTTGCGCCAGTATGGATCACTCAGCTCGTCGTTGGTGCGCGTCACGTAATGGCGGACGAGCGAGCCGAGCTGCGAGCGGGTGTCCGCGGTCATCGACGACCAGGCCAGGCCGTCGGGTGGCGCGAACGCGTTCGCGACCCGATACATGTCGGTGAGAATGTCGGGGTAGGGCGTGGCGTTGACGATGGCGATGCGCTTGTGCTCGGGCGAGAGACCGCGCACGAGGGCGCGCGCCAGGTCCTCCTCCGGCGCGAGCGTGCGCTGGCCCGTCGTCGGGCCATGGCGGACCTCGGCGGGATTGGCGCCGAAGAACAAGGGCATGGACGCAATGCGGTCGCCGTCGACGATCGTGAAGTGCAGCCCGACGTGGTGGCCCCCGACATGCCATGCCCAGGGCAGACGCCCGGTGGGCTCGCCGAAGATGCACACCGCGTACTGCTCGGGATGGCGCACGAAGGGTGTGACGCGACCCTCGGCTTTTTCATTCGCCAGGAGGGGGATCTCGAGATCCATGATCTTGCGCACCGTGTCGGCGCCGCGCGTGCTCAGGCCAATGTCGAGCAACGCCAGGGCTTTGCGCTTCTGGTCCTCGTTCATGTTGATCAGCCGCAGACCATTGCGCGGCGTCGATTCGATCGGCCGGTAGTCCCAGATGTAGCGGCGGTCGTCGCCGAAGGGCAGGGTGGCTTTCTTGCGCTGCTGATCGTTCAATGCCGCGAGAAACTCTTGCGCGGCCGTGGCCATGCGGCCGGCGGTGACCGGCGCGCGGTCGGTCGTGCTGAGATCAAGGGTGGCAGTCACGGGGGGTACTTGCTCCTGGCTGGGATGGTACTACCTCGATTCGCGCGGCCTGGTTGCGTACTCTGAGGGCTATGCGGGAGAACCGACTGCGCACCCTCATCGACGAGGGCAAACCCACGTTTGGCACGCGCGTGCAGAGCTCGTGGCCGACCATCATCGAGATCGTTGGTCGCAGCCAGAACTTCGATTATGTCGAGTTCCTGGCCGAGTACGCGCCGTATGACCTCTACGCCCTGGACAACATGGCGCGCGCCATCGAGCTGTCGCCCAACTTCACCGGGCTGATCAAGATCGAGCGCTCGGCCCAGGCTCACGTCGCGGTGCGCGCGATGGCGGCTGGCATTCAGAACGTGTTGTTCACGGACGTGCGGTCGAAGGCCGACGCTGAAGACTGCGTCCGCACCGTCAAGCCCGAGATTCCGGGCAGCGTCGGAACGCACGGCAACGACGCCGGACGCGCGGCCATCGGTGGCGTGCCCGAGTTGATCAAGCGCTATGAAGATTCGGTGGTCGTGCTGATGATCGAGAAGAAGGGCGCCGTCGAGAACCTCGAGGGCATCCTGTCGGTCAAGGGCGTGGACATGGTCCAGTTCGGCCCGTCGGACTACAGCATGAGCATTGGCCTGGCGGGGCAGCGTCAGCACCCGGCGGTGGTGGAGGCGTACGAGCACACGATCAAAACCGCGATCAAAATGGGTGTGCGGCCGCGTGCTGAAATTTCCACGCCCGAGGACGCCGAGTACTACATGAACCTGGGGGTCAAGGACTTCAACCTCTCGACCGATACGGCCATTCTGGCGGCGTTCTACCGCGCGTCGGGCTCGGCGTTGCGCGAGATGGTGGCCGCGGGCGTCAAGGAGGCGGTGCCCGCGAGCTAGCAGAACCCGTGGGCGCGCTGCGCGGCCCGGTTCGTGCGGTAGGCGGGGCGCAACGCGGTGCAACAACAGCGACTCTTGACAGTACGTGAAGTAGCGGAGCGCCTCCGCTCGTCTCCCGAGACGGTGCGGCGCTGGCTCCGCCAGGGAAAGTTGCGCGGGTTTCGTCCAGGCGGGACGAAACTCGGCTACCGCGTGCCCGAATCCGAGCTCGAACGCTTCCTGCTCCTTGCCAACGGAGGCAAGGAGCCCCACTGATGGGCGAGCGCATCCTGATCACCGGCGGGGCCGGGTTCGTCGGCTCGCATCTGGCGGATGCGTTGGCCGGCGCGGGCCACGAGGTCGTACTCTTCGACGACCTCGAGCCGCAGGTGCATGGCGAATCCCGCCCACGCCCCAGCTACCTGGACGCCAACCACCGCCTCGAGCGCGGCGACATCCGCGATGCCGAGGCGCTCGGACCAGTGGTGCGCGAGGTGGACAGCGTCGTCCACCTCGCGGCCATGGTCGGCGTCGGTCAGAGCATGTACCAGGTGCGACGCTATACCGACGTCAATACGCTCGGCATGGCGACGCTGCTGGAGGCACTGATCGCCAATCGCGACCGCGTCCGCAAACTGGTGGTTGCTTCGTCCATGTCGATTTATGGTGAAGGCGCCTATGCCTGTTCGGCGTGCGGGCCGGTCTTCCCGCGTTTGCGACCCACCGGACAACTGAACCAGGCGCAATGGGAAGTGCGCTGTCCGACGTGTGGACTCGAGCTGCAGCCGGTGCCGACGACCGAGGACAAGCCCCTCCATCCAACGTCGATCTACGCGATCACCAAGCGCGACCACGAGGAGATGGCTCTGGCGTTTGGGCAGGCCTACGACGTGCCCGCTGTCGCACTGCGGTTCTTCAACATCTACGGCTCGCGTCAGGCGCTGACGAATCCGTATACCGGCGTGGCCGCCATTTTCTGTGGGCGCATGCTGTCGGGACAGACACCCGTGATCTACGAGGACGGACATCAGTTGCGCGACTTTGTTCACGTGAGCGATGTGGTGCAGGCGTGCTGCCTGGCGCTTACGCGGTCTGGCGCCGATTACCAGGTGGTCAACGTCGGGACCGGTCGAGCAGTCAGCGTGCGGCAGGTCGGCGAGCTACTCGCGCGCGAGCTCGGGTGGACCGGCGGCTTCGAGGTACGCCAGAAGTTTCGAGCCGGCGACATCCGCCACTGTTATGCCGACATCTCCCGAATCGAGGCGTTGCTTGGCTACACACCCCGCCATCAATTCGAGGACGGCGTGCCAGAGCTGGTGGCCTGGGTGGCCGAGCAGCACGGCCTGACGCTACCCACCGCGGGCGAAGTGGACCGTCAACTCGAAGCCTATGGCTTGCTACGCTGAGGAGTTGGCCCGCATCTTGCCTCAACTCAAATATGCCACGCGGAGTCAAACAGGGTAGCAAGCGCGACCGACAGTACGAACACATCAAAGAGTCCTACGAGGACCGCGGTGTGTCCGAGGGCGAAGCCGAGGAGCGCGCGGCGCGGACCGTAAACAAGACCCGCCGCGAACACGGCGAGACCAAAGCGCAACAAGCTCGCAAGCCCAGCAAGAAGTCCTGACCGATCAGGTTGCGCCGCCGGCCAGCCGCGCGGTCAGGAACGCGTTGATGTCCGCCGCCCGCGCACGGACCAGCTGCGCGTGGACCTCCTCCGGCAGGATGAGAAACGTCTCGTCGCGAATGGCATTCGCGACCAGCTCGCCGACGAGCTCCGGCTGGAGCTCCTGGCCACCCTGAATGGTTTGCGCCATTCGCGTTTCCGAGATTTCGCGCTCCGGCGTCATGCCAATCGAGCGACCGGTTTCGGCCAGGTTGGTGTTGACGCCACCCGGGCAAAGTAGCGAGACTCCGACGCCGAACTGATTGCAGTACAGCGCGAGCGCTTCGCTCAGCCCCACCACCGCGAACTTGGAGGCGACGTACGGGGCGCCCTCGCCGGTGAGTGCCACCAGGCCAGCAACCGATCCGGTATTGACGATCCAGCCGTGGCGTCGCTCGATCATTCGCGGCAGAAACGCGTGAATGCCGCGAATCACACCGAAGACGTTGATGCCGAAGCACCAGCGCCAGTCGTCCAGGCCGATCTCCTCCAGCGCGCCGCGCAGGACGACGCCCGCGTTGTTCATGACGACGCCCGCCGGACCCATCTCCGCTTCGGTCCGCTCGGCAAGCCGCACGACGTCCTCGTCGCGTGAGACATCGCACCGGATCGCGAGCACGCGGCGTCCGAGCTGAGCGATCTCCTGGCGGACCGCCGCCAGACGTTCGACGTGGATATCGGCCAGGACAATGTCCGCGCCGCGGTGCGCCAGGGCGAGCGCGGCGGCGCGGCCGATGCCACTGGCCCCGCCGGTGATGACCGCCACTTGCCCGGCGACGTTCACGCCAACTCGGGCAACACGGCGTCGGCGAGCAGTTCGAGAGTGTCGATGCTGGTCAGGTCATAGTGGCCGAGCATCACGCGCTGGACGCCGACGTCCTGGAATTGCCGCAGGCTGGCAACCACCGTCTCGGGTGTGCCGACTAACCAGCCCATCTGGCGTGCTCCGTCGAGGACGTCCTCGGCGCTGGCAAGTGGCGGTATACAAAGCCGCATCCGCTCGCCGCGCTCGGCGAGGTCGCCGGCGTCGCGTCCAATGAGGATGCCAGTCGCAACGGAGCGCCGAATCTCGTGTGGATGACGCTTGACCTCCGCGCACAAAGTGTCGAGCTGCTGGCTCGCGCGCTGAAACTGGGCGACGGAACCGGTCGTCATGTTCCACTCGTCGGCGAAGCGCGCGACCAGCGGCAGTGTCAGGCGCGCACCGCCACCGCCAATCAGGATCGGAGTGTGTCGGTCGGCGAGGTCACAGCGGATACGCGTGAGAGCGTCTGCCAGACGATCGGCGCGCCGCGTTGCGGACGGAAAAGCGATGCCCGCCGCGGCGTGCTCCTCGGCATTCCATCCCAGCCCCAGTCCAATCACGAACCGCCCGGGCGCGAGGGCATCCAGCGACTCGGCCATCCGTGCGACGATCGCTGGCTCGCGAAACGTGATCGGCGAGACCAGCGGACCCAGCCCGATGCGACCGGTCTCCGCCGCGGCGACCGCCAGCGCAGTCCATGTCTCCAGGCCGTACTGCTCGACGGACCACGGCGACTGCAGGTGATCGGACAGCCACACCGAGTCGAAACCGAGCCGCTCGGCCGCCGCGTACGTCGCCCGCCAGCCGTCCCAGTCCAGGCCCTCCTCTGCCTCGACCAGGATGCCCACTTTCATAGCTTCGGCGTGGTCACCGCTCCTTCGCAAGCCGAGCCGACCATCGACACGTACTTGGCAAAGACCCCCGACGTATACCGCGGCGCGGGTGGCTGCCAGGCGCGCATGCGCTGTCGAATCTCGTCTTCGGGCACGTGCAGATCGAGCCGCCGTTGGGCCACGTCGAAGCTGACGGTGTCGCCTTCGCGAACGGCGGCGATTGGTCCGCCCACGGCGGCCTCGGGCGCGACGTGACCCGCCATCAAGCCGCGCGTGGCGCCGCTGAAGCGGCCGTCCGTCAGCAGCGTCACCGATTCGCCCAGACCCTCGCCGACGATCGCCGCGGTCACGCCGAGCATCTCGCGCATGCCTGGTCCACCGCGCGGACCCTCGTAGCGAATGACGACCACGTCGCCCGCCTGAATCTTGCGCTCGGTCACTGCCGCCATGGCCGCTTCTTCGCTGTCGAACACGCGCGCTGGACCGGTGTGCGACTGGCGTTCGTAGCCGGCCACCTTCACGACGCAGCCGTCCGGAGCCAGACTGCCGTGCAGAATGACCAGACCGCCAGTGGACTTCAGGGGATTGTCGAGCCGGCGCACCACGTCCTGACCGGGCGTTTCCTCGGCCCTGGCCGCTTCTTCGCCGAAGGTGCGGCCGGTCACGGTCAGCGCATTCGGGTCCGCGTAGCCACCCTGCACCAATCGCTGGGCCACCAGCCGCGTACCTCCGGCGCGGTCGAGGTCGGCCGCGGCATAACGACCACCCGGCCGCATATCGCCGAGCAGCGGCGTGCGGGTGCTCACCGCGTCGAAGTGGTCGATCTCCAGCGGGACACCTGCTTCGCGCGCCATGGCCATCAGGTGCAGTACGGCGTTGGTCGAACCGCCGGTGGTCGCCACACCGGCGATGGCGTTGTCGATGGCCTGGGGTGTGAAGATGTCGCGCGGCCGGACGCCACGACGCAGGATATCCATGATCAATTCGCCGCACCGACGACCAACGTCGCCTTTACGCGGGTCCTCCGCGGGCACCCCGGCGGTGCCCATCGCCGAGAGCCCACAGAACTCCATGGCCAGGGCCATCGTATTGGCGGTGAACTGGCCACCGCAGGCGCCGGCGCCGGGACAGGCGAAGTCCTCCACGGCTTTGAGCTCTTCGTCGGTGATCTTGCCCGCGGCGTGGGCGCCGACCGCTTCATAGACGTCCTGAATGGTCAGATCGCGATCGCCGAGACGGCCAGGCATGATCGAGCCGCCATACACCAGCAGCCCGGGCACGTTCATGCGCAGGAGCGCCATCCCACCCGCCGGAATGGTCTTGTCGCAGGCCACCAGCGTGATCAGGGCATCGAAGAAGTATCCGCGGGCCATGAGCTCCATGGAGTCGGCGATGAGCTCTCGACTGACCAGCGACGCCTTCATGCCTTCGGTGCCCATGGTGATGCCGTCGCTGATGGCAACCGTGTTGAACTCCATTGGCGTGCCGCCCGCGGCGCGGACGCCGTCTTTGACGCGCGCTGCCAGCGCGCGGAGGTTGAAATTGCATGGCATCGTCTCGGTCCAGGTGTTGGCGATGCCGACAATCGGCTTCTGGAGGTCCTCGTCGGTGTAGCCGATGGCTTTGAGGAAGGACCGCGCCGGAGCGCGATCGCGGCCACTGAGCAGGATCGAGCTATTGGCTTTGACGTCGTAGGCCATGCGGCGACGATCTTAGCTCATACAATTCGGCGAGTTGTCGTCCCTGCCAGAACCCGCCTCGTGGGCCGCGCCGTTGCCCGATTTTTCGCGCGCGCCGATCAATCACCGCATCCGCATTGGCGAGCACGTGTTTCGCGTCGTCATCTCCGCCGTGCAGCGCCAGGTGCCGTTCGAGCCTGATACCCACCTGATTCAGATCGGGATCTTTTACGGACGTCAACCGCTGACCGCGCTCGACCTGGGCCTGCGCTCGGCGGACGCGTGCGCCAATGTGTGGGCATTTTTGACCAACCGACTGAACGAGACGGTCGTGCAGTTCTACACGCCGCGACCGCGGCCCACGGGTGAGCTCAATCCGCGGCTTGGCTGCTGGGGGCCCAGGCCAGACCTGATCGAGGGCGGCCAGGCCGACAGCGACTGTGCCATTGCCGTGGTGCTCGGCCTGAGCATCTGGCTACCAGGCGCGAGTCCTCCCGTGGACGACACGGTCTTTCTGGAGGCGCTGCGCGACACGCTGGTCGAGTGCCTGGGGTACTGGGTGGTGGTGGCGCAGAAGACGGCGGGGCCGATCGATCGGAACAATTAGTCATTCCCCAGAGGGGACCCAAGGGGGAGACGGCTAAATCTTCACAAGAGGTGCGACCGACATTTTCGTGGGAGGGGACCCAGTCTGCTCAAAGGTTCTTTCCTCGCTGAGGGACCAAGGGGTACCACGACCCGAAAGGCGGCGATCAATCCGTTCCCCTGGGTCCCCTCTGGGGAAAGTATTCGGTCGCACTAACCCGTGTAGGCACTGATGCCGGTTATGTCGTTGCCGACGACCAGCGTGTGCACCTCGTGCGTCCCCTCGTACGTGAACACCGACTCCAGGTTCACCATGTGTCGGAAAATCGGGTGCTCCAGGCTGATGCCATTGGCGCCCAGCACGCTGCGCATTTGACGCGCCACGTCCAGCGCCATCGCCACGTTGGCCCGCTTGCCCAGGCTCACCTGCTGCGTCCGCAGCTTCCCGGCATCCTTGAGCCTGCCGAGCTGATAGGCCACCAGCTGCGCCTGGGTGATCGCCTGCAGCGCATCGACCAGCTTGTTCTGGATGAGCTGAAAACTGGCGATCTTGCGACCGAACTGCTCGCGCACCCCGGCGTACTCGGCCGCCGCCTCGTAGCACGCCATCGCCGCGCCGACGGCACCGAAGATGATCCCGAAGCGCGCCTCGTTGAGCGCCGACAGCGGCCCGCGCAATCCGCGCGCCCCCGGCAGCATGCAGCTCGCCGAGACGCGCACGTCCTGGAGCACGAGCTCGCTGGTGACCGAGGCGCGCAGCGACAGCTTGTGCTTGATCTCGTTGGCCGTGAAGCCGCGGGTCGAGGTATCGACGAGAAAGCCGCGCACCGTGTCCCCGCCGTCGTCGCTGCACTTGGCCCAGATCAACGCGACGTCGGCCAGGTTGCCGTTGGTAATCCACATCTTGCCGCCATTGAGGACGTAGCCGTCGCCGTCGCGCACGGCGCGGGTCTCCATGCCGCCCGGGTCTGAGCCGTGCTCGTGCTCGGTCAAACCGAAACAGCCAATGATCTGCCCGCCGTGCATGCCCGGCAGATAGCGGTCCTTCTGTTCGTCTGACCCGTACGTGGCGATCGGAAACATCACCAGGCTGCCCTGCACCGAGACGAAACTGCGCAGCCCCGAATCGCCGCGCTCGAGCTCCTGGCAGATCAGTCCATAACTGGTGTAGTCCAGGCCCGAGCCGTACCGCGGGATTGTCGGCCCGAGCACGCCCAGCTCCCCGAGCCGCGGCACCAGCTGCCGCGGAAACTCGCCCTTCTCGAAGGCGGCGGGAATCAGCGGCAGTGCCTCGCGTTCGACGAACTCGCGGACCACGCCCTGGATCATCGTTTGCTCGGGCGAGAGGTCCCAGTCGAGGTAATTCAACATCCACGCACTGTTGTACTTCCGCCGGGAGGGCTCGCCGGACCAGTTACGAACTGGTGTCTGAAGGCCGCGCTCTGGGCACATTTCGCGTGGGACTCGATTTCGCGACTGGCGGAGGCGGCCTCGTCTGCGGTGTACTCAGTGGTCATCAATGGCTCAGGAACCGGCCCGCACGGGTTCCCGACAGCGACGGCGAGGGCTTTACGGCCCGCCGCCGCGTCTCACCCGCACCAGCCCGCTCACCGGCCGACTGGTCTGGCACATCGGCGACTGGGGCCGCGCGAGCGAGCACATCGGCGCCCGCTGGGAGGTCGTCGCCCGCGAGCTTGCCAGCGCGCGCATGGCGCCCGACGACCGCCTGGTGGTGCTCGCGGCGACACCCGGCCTGATGTCGAAAGTCCTGGCCAGCGGCCTGCCGCACGCCGACGCGCTTCGCGCCTGGCGCGAGGACACGTGTGTTGCCCTCGAGCCGCTGGACTTCAAATGGTCGCTGGAGACCGCGTCGGCCCGACAAGTGAGCAGCGAAACGCTGGCGCGTCTGCTGGCCGCCGACCTCGCGGAGCTGAAAACGGCGCTGCTGCCGGTTCGCGCCGAGCTCGGCCTGGACGAAGACGCTGAGCTGGTCCCCAGAGACGGCCGTTTTGTCGCACCCGTGCATCCAGCCAATCGCGCCGCGCTGATGGCGGAACCGGAGCTGCCGACCCTGCTGCTGCCGGTCGACGCCCGCGCGTTCTTCGAGCCGCTGCCTGGCTGGTCGGCAGCCCGGGCACTGGCGCGCCTGGAATCATCGAACCTGGATCGATTGAGCGGCATCGAAGCGATCGAGCGCTATTACCGTCTCGGGGCGGGTGTCGAGGGCGGGCTCAGCCGACTGGCAACCGGTCTGTTCGAGACCGAGCCCGCGCACGTCGATGCCGAAGCCCGCATCGGCGAGCTGCGGCGTCAGGGCCAGTCCAGGAGCCTCAACGAGCTGCTGCTGTACTTGCAGCGTGAACTCGAGCAGCGCAGAGCCATGGACGAGCGGCTGGCGCAACTACCTCGCACCGCCTACCCGTTTGGTCGATTGCGTGGCGACCTGCACAAGCTTGGCGTGCCGCGGGCAGTGCTGGATAGTCGCGGAGCCCTGGGTCGCGCTTACGCGGAAGTCACGCGGGAGGAGATGGCCGCCATCCGCCAGGCGGGCCGCGAGCTGGTCGCCAGCGGGGCAAGCCCGAATGCCGCGCTCGATCAGCTGGCCGCGCAGCCGCAACGCTGGTTGGCCATCGGCACGGCCCAGGCGAGGCTAATTGGCGCGCGGCTGGCTGACGTGTCACACACATAGACGTTTGCCGTCCAGGTCGTGACATTGGTCGTGTCGGTGGGTAGGGGAGACCCCTACGACCCCCAACTGGTAGATCTTGACTGAGCACCCGGGACGCTAGACTCAATATTGGATGAGTCTGACGGCCGGGGATGCGCTGGGCCAAGCACGGCGACTCGCCGCCGCGTTTCGGCAGGACGCCGCGGACCGCGACCTGGCCGCGGGCACGCCGAAGAAAGAGCGCGACCTGATTCGCGCCAGCGGCTTGCTCAACCTGAGCGTACCGACCCGGCTTGGCGGGCTCGGCGCCAGTTGGCCCACGCTCTTGCGCGCGGTGCGCGAGATCGCGACCGCGGACGCCTCACTGGCGCACCTCTTCGGCTACCACCACCTGGGTCTGGTAACACCCCACCTGATCGGCACGCCCGCGCAACGCGACTACTGGTATGCCGAGACGGCGCGCCGCGGGCTGTTCTGGGGCAACTCGTTGAACCCGCTCGACCCGCGCACGACCCTGGTGCGCGTCGACGACGACACCATTCGCCTGAACGGCGAAAAGTCCTTCTGCACGGGCGCCGCCGATTCCGACGTCCTGCTGGTATCCGCCGCGTGGACCGGAGTCGACGACAGCCGGCTGCAGGTGGCGGTGCTGCCGACGCGGTTCCAGGGAATTACCGTTCGCGACGATTGGGACAACATGGGCCAGCGCCAGACCGACAGCGGCAGCGTTGCATTTCACAATGTGGTGTGCCACGCCGACGATTTCCTGGGACCGCCCGGGGCGGGCGGCAGCGTGTGGGCGACGCTGCGACCGTGCGTCACCCAGTCCATCCTGAGCAACATTTTCCTCGGGCTTGCGCAGGGCGCCCTCTTGGAGGCACGTCAGTACACGTTGGGGATAGAGCGACCATTCGCGGGCACCGCTTCTCGTCCGTGTGAGGATGCGTACGTGCTGGAAGCGTATGGCGAAATGCACGTCCAGACCGCGGCCGCCGAGGGCTTGCTGGATCGCGCCGCGGATGCGTTGCAGGTCGCCTGGGAGCGCGAGTACGAGTTAGCCGCTGACGAGCGCGGAGCGTGTGCCGCCGCGATCAGTATTGCCAAAGCAGCTTCCGGCCGTGCGGCACTGGAGGTCACCAGCCAGGTATTCGAAGTCATGGGGGCGCGAGCGACGTCGGCCAGATACCGGTTCGACCGCTTCTGGCGGAATGCGCGGACGCTCACGCTCCACGATCCGCTGAACTACAAAATCCGCGAAGTGGGCGACTGGTTCCTCAACGGTCGCTATCCAGCTCCGTCGTTTTATTCGTGAGTCAGTGAAAATTGCGGCTCGCCGGGGCGGCCATAGTCAGCTCCCGCGCGGCCTGCTCGCGTTTGTCGTGCATCGCGCCGGGGATCGCGTTGCGCTCCGGCGCGCGAGGCAGCGCCGCACTGCTCGCGGTGAGCTTACCCAGCGGCGTCACTTTCTGAGCGATCACGTTCAACGTGCCGGAATGTAATTGCACGCTGCCTTCGATGCACAGGTATGGCTCGCCGCGCAGCGTGCTGCGCTGGGCCGCGTAGAGGTCCGGACGAATCACCACGTTGACTACCCCCGTTTCGTCTTCGAGTAATAAGAAGACGAAGCCTTTGGCGGTGCCCGGGCGTTGACGACACACCACCAGGCCAGCGGTTTTGATGTGCGCGCCGTCGCGCGCGCCGCGCACCTGTTCGGCGGAGAGGACGTCGTTTGGAACGTCAGCTCTGAGGAGGGCCAGCGGATGATAGCTGGGCGACAGGCCCAGCAGCCCGTAGTCGGCCACCATGCGCTCCCAGTCGGTCATGTCCGGCAACTGGACCATATCCTGATGGGTCGGCAATTCGAGCGAAAGTTGTCGGTGACGTAGTTTCGGATTGACCCGTTCACGGCTCGTCGTCTCGCCGATGAGCAGACCCAGTTGCCACTGGAGCTCACGGCGGCCAAGGCCGAACTCGGCCAGCGCGCCGACGGTGATCAGGTGCTCGGCCGCTGCCCTGGGCATGCCTGTCCGCCGCAACAGGTCGGGTAACGAGCGATACACACCATTGGCGTTACGCTCCGCGACAATCGCCTGAGCCAGGTCTTTGCCAATGCCCCGCACCGTTTCGAAACCCAGCAGGATTTGTTCGGGACCGATCGGCTTGTTCCGAGCGGCGCTCGCGTTGATCGCCACGCGCAGCACCTGCACGCCGTGTCGCCGCGCGTCGCCAATCAGCACGTGCGGCGCATAAAACCCCATGGGCTGATTGTTGAGCAGCGCCGCGTAATACTCCGCGGCATAATAGTGTCGCATCCAGGCCGACTGGTACGCGAGAACCGCAAACGCATACGCATGGCTCTTCGGAAAACCAAACTCCGAAAACGCGCACAGCTTGTCGAAGACGTCGCCCGCCATCTGCGAGCTCACACCCTTTTTACCAGCACCCTCGATAAAAGCCGAACGAAAACGTTCCATCGCTTCGCGTGACCGACGTCGACTCATCGACCGACGGAACTGGTCCGCCTGGCCTGGAGTAAAGCCGCCCATTTCGATGGCGACTTCGAGCACCTGGTCCTGATACAGCACGATGCCGAGCGTGTCCTTCAACAACTCGTCCAGCAGCGGATGGTCGGCCCGCGCGACATAGTTCGGGTCTTCGCGCAGCAGCTCGCGACGGCGGACGTACGGATTGACGGCGCCACCGACGATCGGACCCGGCCGCACGATGGCCACCTGCACCGCCAGGTCGTCCAGGTTGCGCGGCTGCGTGCGAGTGAGCATCTGGATCTGCGCGCGACTCTCGATCTGGAACAGGCCAACCGTGTCGCCGTTGCAGATTTCGTCGTAGACGCTTATGTCGTCGTACGCAATCGTGCTGACGTCGAGCTTTTCGGCGCGACATTCCCAGATCAGCTCCAGGCATTCCTCCACCAGCGACAACATGCCGAGCGCCAGAAAATCAATCTTGATGA
>JAFAOS010000568.1 GCA_019247515.1 Chloroflexota bacterium
GCTGTGATCTCCACCTCGGACGGCCAGCAACAGTCTGTTATCGCGCGCCAGATTGACAGCGCTTATGATGTCCGCGGCGCCCGCGCACTCGGCAATCAGGCCCGGCCGCTTATCAAACATTCCGTTCCAGACTTTGCGGGCTTCGTCATAGCCACTGTCTCCTGACTGAAGCAGCGCGCCGCCGAAACTATGCCTGAATGTCTCAATCAGTTCAGGGCCAAGTACAGACTCAGCGGTATCGAGTCTTTCGACGTCCAGACCGACCATAGAGGTTCCTCCCCGCAGGTTGTGTGGCTCAGGCGCCGTTGATACGCCATTGCAGCGGCTGTGCTGGACCGCCGGGTGTGACCGAGGATTGTAGGAAGTCATGCGACGCGGTGGAGTGAACGGCCGCTGAGCAGGCGGCTGTCATTCACCGTGGCGATTAGGCCAGTAACGGGCGGTTTCACCACGAAGCTTTAGGCCAGCTGATCACCACGGAGCATTAGGCCACCCGCGGCTCGGTTCATCACCATGTCCGCCACCAACGAGGTGACGGAATGGGTTATCGGGAGCTGAGTCGGATGGAGATCGTCGAAGTCGTTCGTCGCTGGCAGCTGGGCGAGTCGCAACGCGCCATCGCCCGCGCCAGTGGCGTGGCGCGCGAGACGGTGAAGAAGTACCTGCGCGCGGCTGAGGAGCTCGGGGTGGCCGCCAACGGGCCGCCACCGACCGAGGACCAGATCGTGCACCTGGTTCACGTCGGCAGCGTCGTGAGCGCACCGCGGGTATGGGCGTCGCCGCAGGCGGATCGGCTCGAGCCCTATCGCGAGCAGATCACGACGTGGCTGCAGGAGGATCACCTGCAGCTGACGCGTGTGCAAGAGCTGCTGGGTCTGCGTGGCCTGCACGTCCCGTATACCACCCTGGAGCGCTTCGTCTGGCGGTTGGGCTACCGACCCCGCGGTGGCCGGCGCGGGGATACGGTGCGCATGGCGCCGACACCGCCTGGCGAGGTGGCCGAGATGGATTTCGAACGTCTAGGCCTGCTGCGCGATCTGGAGACTGGCCGTCGCCAGTGGGTGTGGGGCCTCAGCGTCACCCTGACGTACAGCCGCCACAGCTTTTTGTGGCCGCTGGTCCATCAGACCGTGGAGGCCACCATCGAAGGATTAGAGAAGGCGTGGGCTTTTTTTCAGGGGTGCCCAAAGCGCCTGGTGCTCGACAATTTTCCGGCCGCGGTGGCCGGCACCGATCCGCTGAACCCGCGTCCGACGCGCGCATTTCTGGAGTACAGCCAGGCGCGCGGGATTTTGTTGGACCCCGCCCGCGTGCGGAAGCCTCGGGACAAACCCCAGATTGAGCGATTTGTGCAATACGCACGCGGACGTTTCTGGAAGGGCGGCACCTTCCTTGATCTTGCTGACGCCCGCCGCCAGGCGGGAGCGTGGTGCCTGGAGGTCGCCGGCCAGCGTGACCACGGCACCACGCACCAGCTGCCGCTGGTGGTCTTCAACGATGAAGAACGCGCGCACCTGCTGCCGTACGACGGCATCCCTTACGACGTGCCGCTGTGGAAGGACGTCAAGGTCCACCCGGACCACCACGTCAATGTCCAGTACGCGCTGTATTCGGCGCCGTCGACGACCTGCCCGCCGGGCACCAAGCTGGAGGCCCGCTGTGATCGTGACCTGGTCAAGCTCTACAAAGCTGGAGTATTCGTCAAGGTCCATCCGCGTAAACCCAAGGGCGGCCGCTCGACCGATCCGGATGACTACCCACCCGAGCGCACCGCCTACGCCATGCGCGCACCGGACCGTCTTATCCGCCAGGCTGCAACGCTCGGTCCGCAGATCGGCCAGTTCGCCGAGCGGTTGCTGGATGCACCCTTCCCCTGGTCCAAGCTGCGCCAGGGCCAGCGCCTGCTGCGGTTAGCCGAACGCTACACGCCCGAGCGCCTGGAGGCCGCCTGTGCCCGAGCACTGGGCTTCGACCTGGTCGACGTGCGACGTCTCGAGCGCATTCTGGTGCTGGCGTTGGAACACGAGGGCCAGCCGGCACCACCGACGGAGCAGCGCGTCCAGCCGCTGCCACCTGCCCGCTTCGCCCGACCTGGCGCGGCTTTCGATCACCGCTTTGCTTCACCACCAGTGGAGGTCCAGCCATGAACGTCGATCCCGACCTGACGCGCCTGCTCAAGCGCCTCAAGCTCGGTCCGCTGCTACCCACCCTGCCCGAACGGCTGGCGCTGGCGCGCGCCCAGCAACTCGATTACGTGGCGTTCCTGACGCTGCTGCTCGCCGATGAGGTCCAGCGCCGCGACCAACAAGCTCTCGAACGCCATCTGCTACAAGCTGGCTTCGAGGACCGCGTCACCTTGGATGGGTTCGACTGGAACTCGCCGGTCCAACTGGATCGACGCCAACTTCAGCAGGTCTTCACCCTGGAGTTCCTGGCGCGCAAGGAGCACACCGTTTTCGTCGGGCCTGTGGGAGTCGGAAAGACGCTGCTGGCCCAGTGCCTGGGCTCCACGGCCGTGAGGGCTGGCCACTCCGTGGTGTTCATTCGCGCCGACGCACTGCTGGCCGAGTTGGGCCAGGCCCGCGCGGACCGTTCCTACGACAAGGTCTTCCGCCGCTACCTGGCGCCGGATCTCATCATCCTGGATGATTTCGGGCTTCGTCGCCTGACGGCTCAGCAAAGCAACGATCTGTACGAGCTGATTATTGAGCGTCATCGTCACGCGAGTTTTTGCATCACGTCCAACCGCAGCGTCGACGAATGGCTGGGGCTCTTCGACGATCCCATCCTCGGCAACAGCGCCCTGGACCGGCTGGCCAACGCTGCTCACCAGATCGTCATCGAAGGCCCCAGCTACCGCGCCAAGCTGGCACCGAAGCACCGCACCGTGGACGACCAGCCGTGACTCAGACCAACGACACGCCCATGCGTGATGCGTCGCGTGATGGTCCTGGCTGCCTGGTGTGCGGCGAGGCGCTGGCTTCACCTCGAGCACGCTATTGCTCGCGCGCCCATCAACAGCGCGCGTTCCGTCTGCGGCGTCAGCCCAACCTGCCAGATCTGCCGCGGCTTCGTCGGGAGCTCCAGCGGCGGCGCTCGCTGGTGGCGCAGACGGTGTACGAGTGTCCGAGTTGCAGCGAGCGCCGTGTCGGCGAGCGTCGCTGCCCAGACTGCCAACTTTTTAGTCGTGCCATGGGCTTGGGCGGTCACTGCCCAGACTGCGACGCCCCCGTGCTGCTGGTCGATCTGCTCGGAGAGGAGGTGGTTGGGACTCGCTGAGTTATCCACAGCGGCGCGCGAATGGGCGTGGACATGCCGCTCTGCTCGCGCAGAGCTTGGATAACTCCTTCGGAGTTACCCACATGCCCACCCCCGGAGCTACGACGGGCGGCGCTCGCTGTGTCTCAGATACATTGATTCCACAAATCAAGAGTCGCGGGTGGCCTAATGGTCGTGGTGATCACCTGGACTAATGCTCGTGGTGAACGACATCCAGGCCTGCCGGTTCTATGCACGTCAAGACTGTGAGCTCAGGGCCATCCACCGGCACGGGTTCCCGATAGCAACG
>JAFAOS010000078.1 GCA_019247515.1 Chloroflexota bacterium
GAGCCCGAGTCGTGCCGACCGGTCTCTCAGCCAGAGTCGTCCCCGAACTGCGCGATCACGGATAGAGACAACTTTCGTCGTCGGGCAACCGCTATGCTACATGTTGGTTGGCGTATGCGGATCCTGCAGGGAACGGCAGGCGTTCTCGAGTCCCGCTGGAGCCACGGGCGCACCCTTCGGCCCGGGCTGGTTCGATTTCTGGAGGAATGTCGCCGGTAAGTGTTTCCCGATGGTTTGCCCAGCGTTAAGTTTTCCGCGGACTCGGCTGAAATAGCCTGGGGAGCATGTTGCATCGAGCCGGATCTCGTTTCCGATCCGCGCTACTGCTTACCGTCGTAGCGCTCAGCACCGTTCTGTTGGTTGCGACGACAGTCTCCGCCGGCGGCTCTGAGTGGCGCGGACGCGCGGATGATCAGCCACGGCTGCGTGCCGCGCCACCGCCTGACAGCATTCGAGACATCCTGGTCATCGAATTGGAAAACGAGTCCTTCTCCGAGACCTTCGGGCCGGGCTCGCCAGCCACCTACCTGAACGGCACGCTTCGCGCTCAGGGCGAGCTGCTCGAAGGCTACTTTGCAACGGGTCACGCCAGTCTGGACAACTACATTTCTCAGATCTCGGGTCAGGCCCCGACCAGCGCGACCAGGGCGGACTGCTCGAACCTGGCGTCTCTGGCTCCGCCTTTCAACAATATACAGTTCTCATTCACGAACGTGACACCCGGCGGCGACGATCCATTCCCCGCAACCAATCCAGGCCAGGTCGACGGACAGGGATGTGTCTACCCGCCGCCCAGCGGCGGCAACCACGGGGCGCCAACGATTGCCGACCAGCTTGACGCGAAGTTTCCGCCGGACCGGCGTACGCATGTCGCGGCATGGCGGGACTATGACGAGGATATGGGTAACGTGCCCAGCCGCGACGGAGGATCGCCCGATCCGTCGGGGGGCACCGACTGCGCGCATCCGCCCATCGGTGGCGTCGACAACGCGGAGATTGGCACGGCCAGCGACCAGTACGCCACGCGTCACAATCCATTCGTGTACTTTCACACCATCATCGACAACGCCGCCGAATGCAACGCCAACGTCGTCCCGCTCGGAACGTTGCAAGCGGATGGGACCCCCGATCCGGCGGGTCATCTTGCGCGCGACTTGCGCGACGAACGTACCACACCCCGCTTCGGCTTCATCACGCCCAACGTATGCAACGACGGACATGACAGCACTTGCGCGGGTCCGAATAGCGAAGGTGGCCATACGGGTGGTCTGGCGGCCGCCGACCTTTTCCTCAAGCACTGGCTGCCGCTGATCCTGAACTCACCTGCCTATCGTGAGGGCAGCATGCTGGTCGTCATCACCTTCGACGAGGGAGGCGTCACGCTCACCGGAGTGAGCGACGTTCGGTCGTGCTGCTACGAGCAAGCCGGACCAAACGTCACCGCCCCCGGTGATGTATTTGGACGCGCTACCACGAACACGGCGCCCGGCGGCGGCCAGACCGGGGCGGTCTTGCTCAACAGGCGCTTCATCCGGCCCGGCAGCGACAATACCACCGGCACGTACAACCATTATTCTGCGCTTCGGAGCTATGAAGACCTGCTCGGGCTGGACACGGGCGGGGCGGATGGAGCCGGGCATGTTGGCTTTGCGGCGGCGCCAGGGCTCGTGCCCTTTGGCCCCGATGTGTTCAACCTGGCGCAGGGCGGCCAGTAGCTCGCGCTCACCGACGTAGAAGGAACGCCCACCGAAGGGCAGCCCAGGCTGGCGTCAAGCACACGCGCATCGGCTACACCGGCAGATGGCCACTCATCGCATTTACCACGGCCGACCGCTCCTTCTTCCGATCAGGACGAAGAAAGCGCCGATGATCAGCGCCACCACGGCGACCACGAGGTCCGCTGTCCAGTCAGAAGGCTGGGACGCGGACGGCGCCGGGTCAGCGGGCGCCGCGGCCTCGATGACGACGCTGGTGGCCGGAGTATCCGCTAGGGCCAGGACCTCGGTGGCCTCGGCGGTGGTCGTAACGGGTGTGTCCGATGGAGCAGCGCTCGGCGTTGCCGCCGCTGCCGGAGTTGGAGTGGATACGGGCCTGGACGTTGGGATCACCATGGGCAGATTCTGGATTTCGGGTGGCCGCGTGACTTCGACGTACACCACCCGCGGTGTTGCCGTCGGAACCGTGGGCTGCTGGACGTAGACAATTCGCGGCGCCTGCACTACCGGTGCAGCAGTTGGCGCCGGCGGTCGCGGCGCCGGCGTGCTGGTCGGCGCCGGCACGGGCGAGTCCGTCGCGGCCGGCGCGGGCTGCGCCCCGGCGTCCCGGTAGCCATCTTCCATGGCCACGTCGCACGTACCAAGGCCGTCTGACCCGCACGGCAGGTTGCTGGACCAACTCCACTGCGCCACGGCACACATGCCACCATCGTTACGATCGGCCGTGATCGGTCCACCGCTCTGGTCGTCCAGCGCAAGCCAGACGTTCGTCCAAACCACCGGCGCACTGCATTGCGACGTGTCGTACAGCACCGCCCAGCGTCCCTCCGGTAGCGCAAGCTCGAGCCACGTTCCACTCGGATCACGCGGTGTTGGGCGCACGTAGGCCGCAATTGCCTGGCCCGGATCGGGCACCGGCAGCGGCGGGTCGCCCGCAGCCGGTGTGTCCGTCGGCTCGGGCGGAGGGATATTCGTCGGCGTCGGGACAGGCGTGGCGGTCGCCACTGCCTTCGTGGTCGGCGTCAGAGTCGGAGGCACGCTCTCGGTCTGGCACTCAGGCCTGCGTTGGGCTCGGCAGTTCGCGAGCTCGTCAAGGGCGTGCGCCGTCGCCGTCGCGGAGGAGCCGGGTGGCGCTGCAAGGGCCGGTGCTTTCAATGGCACGCTGGTCAGGATGCCGGCTAGCAGCGCGGCAATACCAGCCGCGGCCGACTTCACTGCACTATTCCACCGATGGCGCGGTCACGGCCGGTGCTCAGCTGAACGCCACGTCGCAGACACCGAGCTGGCTCGTCGCGCACGGAACGTCCGACATATGAATCCGCTGGACAACCGCGCAGGTCGTCGGCTGCACGCCTTTGATTGGATCGACCACCTGCAATTCCCGGCCGTCGTCCAGCAGCACGTTCACGCCGGGAACCACATTCAAACATCCATCTCCCAGCTGAATCGCGTCCCGGCCGCCGAGGGTCGCCAGCCCGAGCCACTCCGGTATCGGCGCGCTCGTCAGATACCCGTACGCTTCCGAAGAGGACTGGGATACCAGCACCAGGGCCGAGGCAATCGCGAGAATACCGCTCACACCACCTCCTGCAGATCTCTACCTGCCCGTTCGCTGTCAGCGCGTGCTCCAGATAGCCGACGCGTCGCCGGCGAGTTTCTGCCGTTCGTGTACTGTGCGCCATCGCGTGCTCGTCCAAACTGACCTTGTCGAACAGGTCGAGCCAGGCGCGGCGCCTGCCGTTGAACGTCGCAAGCAACCCGACTCCGCTGGTCGCCGCCTCAATCTTGGCCTTCTCCTCGGTCGTCAAGCGGAGTACCGACGCCACCGCATCGACCTCCGCCGGGTTCTGCTGACCGCACCACCACGAGTCCACCAGGCCGTGGACTCGTCGGCCCAGATGCGAACCAAACCAGTCGCTCGGCAGCTGGGTGACAATGTTGACGCCAATGCCCCAGTGCCGCCCGCGCTGAATGAGGTCGTTCAGTCGCTGAGTCGCGTCGCGACTCCGCAGAATGTTTACCGCTTCGTCGACGAGAAAATCCGTCGGCGCCTGGTGCGCGTCTACGTATTCAATGAGCCGATCACAGATACGGACGACCGCGGCCCCATACTCGTCGTCGGGGCATTGACTAAGGTCCCACACCACCGCGCGCGAGCGCCGGCTGATCGGCACCTGGTCAACGTCGACCGCGCGACGAATCGCCGGCGCCTGACCATGTAGATACTCGCAGAAGCGACCGGCGTATTCGTGCTGCTCGTCACTGTCTATGACCCAGATGCTGACGTCGTGCTGGAACATCTTGCGGCTGTGATACACGCGCATCAGGTAGCCCTTGCCGGCACCACTGCCGCCGTATACCGCCATGTGAGCGTTTTTCTGCCCGGCACGTGTCCAGAACAGACACGGCGCGCTTCCAGCTTCCCCCAACGGTACTCCACCTTCGAGCTGGAGTGTCGCGCTGCACAGCGGTGTTGTTCGTGCGAGCGTACCGGTCTCCACCCGTCGACCCCGTCGCGGGAGCGGTAGCCTGCCGAGTGGTACCACGCGCTCCAGGCCCTCCAGCTGTTCCCAGGTGAGAAGGTGGATGGTTGCGTTGCCGCGATCGCGTATGCGCTGTCGCAGCCGTCGATCGAGCTGCTCCAATTCCGTGCGAGTACTGCCGCGTATGGCGAGCGTGACGGCGACATCGAACGGCTTCACCTGACTGCGCTCCATCGCCATCGCCAGGGCGCGAACCTGCTCCAGCGCAACTTCTCGCTCGCGTGTGGGACGGCTGGTTGCCAGCGCAATCTCGCGTCGGTCGAGGTGCCGCTTGCCCTCACCGACGTTGCGCGGCCGGATCTCCATGGCGACATCCACCGGCAGGTCGCCATCGGTCAGGTGCGACCACCAGTCGGTGGTGACCGTCGCGGGGAAGTCGCGCAGCGCGTAGGTGCGTACGTACTCACCGTCGACGATCAGTTCGCGCTGTTTGCGCTGAATCATCGCCGGCCCGAGTCGATCCAGCGCCGGGCGCAGCGGCCAGAATGCATGTACCAAGTGCTGTAGCTCGTTGTCGGACTCCGGCTCGATGGGCCGCCAGTCGAACTGTGCCATGCTAGAGCGGATATCGTCGCAGCGGTTCTGGAGTGTCGGCCGATCGGGCGCTGGCACGACGAGCAGCCGCTCGCGGTCGATGAGCGGCCGATCTCCCAGTTGTGTCTGGAGCCACTTCGCGAGGACCCGGGCTTCCTGGCTACCGTGCTCGAAGACCTCGAAGATCGCCTGCAAACGACGCATGCGCCGCGCGCGAATGACGATCGTGACTTCGTGTCCGAGCGCATCGAGAAATGCTCCCCACTCAGCGCGATGGCGTCGCCTGGCAGCCGCGCTTGCCACGTCCAGGTTGACGGTGGGCAGACGCCATACCGTGAGACACGCCTCGCCGGTCCCGGTATATACCGCCCCGTTCTCGACGCGCATGCGTTGATAGCTGTGGAGCCGGTCTGGATCCAGAAGCCGCGGCCGTGTCAGATGGCGCAAGCTGGTCATCAGACCGTGCTCCGGTGGCGGATGCAGCCACCAGGCTCCGAATGGGGCCAGGGCCAGGACCGGCCCCCACTGCACCAGGGCGCGAGTCAGGTCGTCGGTGGGGTGCAGCGTGGCGAGGGCCATCGAGCTGGCCATCCACGCTCCGAGGCGCACCGCCCACAGTCGATGGGGAATGGGTCCAATGGACTCCGACGCTTCGAGGTGGGTCGGAACGGAATACGGTAGCTCCAGTTCGTCACCGTATGCCTCCACTTCCGCCACGTGGTCAGCTCCCGCCGCTCATGGTTGCGACGATCGCCGCCGCGTTGAGCACAATCGCCAGTCCGACGGCCACGCGCAGCGCCGAGTCCTTCAAGAAGCGTACAGCCCCATTCTCCCAAGGCATCAACGTGAGCGTAAGTCCGATTCCAATGATGACCGCCGTCGCAATCGCGCGCGCCGGCATGCTGGCCTGGGTGGCAAGACCCGTGAACAGAGTGGTGATCGCTGCGCCCATATGAAGTATCGTTCCTCCGTATCTTCGGCGTTGTCTCCGTTTCACCGATATCCGTAACTCTGTCCCACCACCGTTGCGCTGCCTGCACTCACCGTGGCGCTGGCCGCTCCGCCAGCCGCGCCGCCAATCGTGCGGGTGATGCCTCCAAGCATGGCAGGCGCCGACCATGACACCGCGCCCCAGGGACCCGTCCCATGGTTGCTGCTGCCGAAGGGGATCAAACCGTACAGATCTGTGGCCAGTTGCAAGAAAGCAATGCTGTACACGAATGCCCCCAGGCCGCTGCCGCGCGCAAAAAGCTGCGCACCAATCGTCAAAGCCATGACGCTGGGAACCTGCGCCAATAGCATGCCGCCCCACAGTCTTGCCCACCAGCCGAGCAGCCAGCGTGTCTGCGGCAATGCGTACAGCGCGCACGCGAGCATGCCGACCGGCAGCAAAACGGCAAGAAAGCCGATTCGCCACACCGCTCGCATGAGCAACCGTAGTGCGAAAAACAGCAAGATGATGAACAGCACTCCCTGGATGAGTGGGTCGCTAACCTGCCCGCTCGAGACGTATCCAGAAAGGTCGGCCTTGCCAATGGCGCTCGCGGCCTGGTTGGTGAGCTCGATGATCTGGGGAATCAGCAGTGGAAACGCGGCGATCAAGATGACGGCGGCGAGGACACCGTTGATGAGTTCGGCGAGCATGTCCGGCTGCTTGGGAGCGATGCTGGCGAGCATGCCGCGCAGTCCCAGCATGATCAGGGCGAAGACCAGAATGGCGCGCGCGGCGCCCTGCAGTGCCACCACCTGGTCGTGGACCGGTCCGAAGCCCCACGTCATGGCCAGGTCCGTCTGGCCGACGACGTCTGCGCCACTGCTCCACAAGCCGTCGAAGGCGGTGTGCAGCGAATCGTTGAGAAACTTGCCGATGCCGTCGAAGAAATACTGAACGAGCTCTGGAATCAGCGTCTGCCAGTCGATGGTCGGAAAGTTGACGGTGATGCCGCCAGCACTACCAGCGGGCGCGCCCGCCCCACTGCTCACGGGGTCCGCCTGGGCCACCAACGCGTTCACTTCGTCACCCGCCCCGCGCCCGCATAGTGCGCACCCCAGTAGCCGTCGAAGACAGGTTGGATTGACACCGATTGTCCTTCCGTCGGCGCGTTGATCTGCTGGCGATTGCCGATGTAGATCCCAACGTGACTGATGCCGGGCATATACGTGTTGGCAAAGAACACCAGGTCGCCCGGCTGAAGCTGATCGGGACTCAGTCGAGTGGTGGCCGCGAACTGTTCGGCGGCGGTTCTGGGCAGGTTGATGCCCAGACGTTGATAAATCAGTTCAACCAGGCATGAGCAATCCACTCCGTGCGTTGAACAGCCGCCGAACACGTACGGTACTCCGAGCCACTGTTCGGCGACCTGCGTGACGCTCACTTGCAGGTGGTAACCTCGCGCGACGTCCGTGATCGCCGTGGCGTAGTCGGTGTTGCCCAGACACATGGGCGTCAAGCATCCTCCGTAGCTGTTGAGGGCGGCGGTGCGATCGACGCCGTAGCCTCGCGCACATAACGTCCGCGCGATGGCGGGTAGGGCGTCAGCCGGGCTATCCGGGTTGCCACTGCCAAAGGCGGCCCATGTGGCGGCATCAAATTGGCCGTAGCCAAAGGCGCCGGAGCGCGGATTGAGGAGCTGGGCGCCGAAGTTGCTCTCAACCTGGGCGATGGCCGCCAGGTCTTCCGCGCTTACAGCGCAGGTCGACTGCTGCGCCGCGGAAGCGATCAGCGGCCACTGGTCGGATGGCACCCCTGCACGGACGGGCGCGGGTCGGTCGTCAACTACCTGGACGCTGCCGGCGAGCGCCCCAACGGCCAACCAGGGGTGGGTGGCCACCACCGCGCTGACCAGCAGCGCCAATCCCAGAAGCGCCCCCAACACGAACCCTAACAATCCGAGGAGCAGGTGCACAGTTGTTCTACACCCAAGCTACCTCGCCACCCGAATTGACCAGAATAGTCCAACGGTTAACAACTGGGAAACGGATCGTAGAC
>JAFAOS010000214.1 GCA_019247515.1 Chloroflexota bacterium
TCAGGGCGCGGTTGGCGTCGTCGTGCTCGAGGAACGGAATCAGGGCGCCCGCCACCGACATGGTCTGCTTGGGCGAAACGTCCATGAAGTCGACCTGCTCGGCGCGCACGGTCAGGAAGCGTTCGCCATGGCGAGCCGAGACCAGCTCGTCGCCAAGCGTGCCGTCGTCGTTCACGTGCACGTTGGCCTGGGCGATGATGTAACGGTCCTCTTCGTCGGCCGTCAGGTGGCGGATCTCGTCGGTGACGTGGGGTCGGACGTCGATCCAGCGCGCGGGCAGCTTCTCGATGTGCTTGGCCAGCGCTTCGTCCATGAGCGTGCCGTTTGCGGCGACGACCTTGCCATCCTCGGACTTCACATCCCCGCGCAGGACCTGACCGACGAGGTTCCCAGGTCGATTCTCGACCTGCCGCAGCACGCGACGGTACGGCGTCTCGATGAAGCCGTACTCGTTGATGCGGCCGTAGGTCGCCAGCGAGCCGATCAGCCCGATGTTCGGGCCTTCGGGCGTCTCGATCGGGCAGATGCGGCCGTAGTGGCTATGGTGCACGTCGCGGACTTCGAAACCAGCTCGGTCCCTCGAGAGACCGCCCGGTCCCAGCGCCGAGAGACGCCGCTTGTGGGTCAGCTCGGCCAGCGGGTTCGTCTGGTCCATGAACTGGCTCAACTGGCTGCCGCCGAAGAACTCGCGCATGCTGGCCACCACGGGGCGGATGTTGGTCAGGCTGGAGGGTGTGGCGGTGGCCGGGTCCGTGATGGACATGCGCTCTTTGACGACGCGCTCCATGCGCAGGAGCCCAACGCGGAACTGGTTCTGGATCAGCTCGCCAACGGCGCGCACGCGCCGATTGCCGAGGTGGTCAATGTCGTCGGCGGTGCCTTTGCCATGGTTGATGCGCACCATCTCACGAACGATCTCGACGAGATCATCCGGGGTGAGAATGCGCATGGTGATGTCGGTCTGCAGGCCGAGGCGCTTGTTGACCTTGTAGCGGCCGACCTTGCCCAGGTCGTAGCGGCGGAAATTGAAGAACAGGCTGTTGAGCAGCGATCGCGCGTTGTCCGCGTTGGGCGGGTCGCCCGGGCGGAGCCGGCGGTAGAACTCGAGCAGAGCTTCCTCGGAATTGCCGGCGGGGTCCTTGTCGAGCGTTGACTGCACGAAGCGGTGGTCGCTGCCCTCGTCGACGCCCTCGAACAGGGCCAGGATCTCTTCGTCCGTGCCGCGAGCCACGGCCGTGAAGTCGGGTACCACGCGCGGCAGCGCCCGCAGCAGGGTGGTCACGGGGATCTTGCGCTTGCGGTCGACCTTGACGGACATGACGTCGCGGCTGCTGGTTTCGAACTCGAGCCAGGCGCCGCGCGACGGGATCAGCTTGCCCATGCACAGCTCGCGGCCGCTGGTCGGCTCCTCTTCGGTGGTGAAGTACACACCCGGTGAGCGGACCAACTGCGAGACCACGACGCGCTCGGCGCCATTGATGATGAAGGTGCCGTTGTCGGTCATGAGCGGGAAGTCGCCCATGAAGATGTCCTGCTCCTTGATCTCGCCCGCGTTTTCGCCGGACTTGATCTTGAGGCGCATACGCACCTTGAGTGGCGCGGCGAAGGTCAGGTCGTGCTCGCGACAGTCGTCCTCGCTCATCTTGGGCTGGCCGAAGGAGTAGCCGGGCTCGCTCGGGTCTGGGCCGGGCACGGCCAGCTCCAGGTCCATGTTGCGACCGGTGAAGTCCTGGATTGGCGATATCTCGGCGAACAGCTCTTTGAGACCCTCGCGCAGGAACCATTCGAAGGAGTCGCGCTGGACCTTGATCAAATTGGGAATAGGCGCGACTTCGGTGATACGGGCAAACGAGTGCCGGGCAGCACCGTCGGCCAGGGCGAGGGAGACAGGACGAGCCTCTGCGAGAGCCATGGGCTTACTCACACCTCCGTGATGCGCGACGACGACGCGACAGGAAACGAGCGGGACGAAGGGAACAACTCAGGCTGCCGCGGGGCGGCGCGGCAACGGACGACTCAGTAGTAGATAAAAACAGAGAACCTCAAGTATACGCCTGGTGACAGCGACCATGCCACAAAGCACACAAGGCCTCGCGGCCATGAACCCCTGTGTTCATGCCGGGAGGCCGACGCGTCTGAAATTGGCTAAGGGTGAAGACGCACTCTCTCGCCCGGCAGCATAGCACGATTTGGTGGGAGCCCGCCTATGAGCCGGCTTCGCACCCGCTTGGGACCTCATGGCGTCCAGCGGGAACACAAATCCCCCCACCCTGGGGTCCCCCACTGGGAAAGCAGACCTCCACGCCGCGTGGGTCCCCCCTGGGGAATCGCCGCTTCCCGCACCTGGGTCCCCACTGGGGAAAAACTTTACGTCAGTATCGGTACTTCAACCTGTACAGCAGGACGCTCTGGACTATTCCCAGCGCCGCCAGGTTGGTGAGCAGCGACGTGCGGCCGTAGCTGATGAACGGTAGCGGGATGCCCGTGACGGGCAGCAGCGTCAGGTTCGCCCCCAGGTTCGCTACGGCGGCGAACAGGATCATCGCGGCTACCCCGAAGGTCAGCAGGCGGCCGAAGTCGTCTCTGGACATGTCCGCGGCGCGCGTCAGACGGAACAGCAGCATCACGAACAGGCAGAACAGGAACGCCGCGCCGATGAAGCCGAGCTCCTCTGCCGCGGCCGAGAAGATGAAGTCCGACTGGGTAATACGCAGGAAGCCCAACTGCGACTGGGTGCCCTCCAGGTAGCCGCGGCCGAACAGGCCGCCCGAGCCGATCGAGATGCGCGCCTGCAGCACGTTGTAGCCCTCGTCGAAGGCGGCGTGCTCGAGGTCGAACAGCGTGCCGAGAAAGGTCACCAGGCGTTCGCGCATGTAGTCCTTCATGCCGATCCAGACCAGCGGCGCGGCGACCGCGCCACCGACGAACAGCAGCAGCGCGTGCCGCCAGCGCACGCCGGCGACCAGCACCAGCGTGGCCCAGATCATCAGAAACGACAGCGACGTGCCGAGGTCAGGCTCGACGAACACCAGGGCGATCGGCACCACAACCAGGCCCAGCGACGCCATCAGGCGTTTGAACGACAGCGGGCCGTCGTGTTTGTCGCCTAGCACACGCGCCAGCGTGATCAGCACCGCCACTTTGGCGACCTCGGATGTCTGCAGATCGAAGGCCCCGAGATTGATCCAGCGGCGCGAGCCGTAGTCCGCGTCGGCGCCGCCCTGGCCGATCACCAGCACCAGGACCAGCAGCGCGATGGCGAAGCCGTACAGGTGAAACGCGTAGACGCGATAGATGCGGTAGTCGATCAGACTCACGCCGACCAGCAGTCCGAAGCCGACCGCGGCGGAGACGCCCTGACGAATCGCGTAGCTGCTGGGCGGCAGCAGGCCGGTGCACGGCGAGGCGCACGTGGCACTGTGGATCATCGCCACGCCGGCCAGGACGAGGCCAAGGACACAGGCGATGATGACGAAGTCGAACTGTTGCCAGCGGCGTTCGCGCATGTGGCGACCGGAACCCAGTCTACAGGCGCATCTGGCTCCAGCCCGCCAGCGTGCGCACCAGTCTGCGACACACGACGAAGGCCAACGGCACCAGCAGCGCGTTCAGCGCGGCGGCCGGGACTGCGGCCGCGTAGGTCTCGATCAGCGGCGGCATGCTGTTGCCGAGCGCCTGGAGGATCAGGAAGTACACCGTGTGGTACGCGAGCGTGGCCAGCGCGGTAATACCGAGGAAGTACGGCAGGTTGCCGCGGTAGACGTTCACCTCGGGCAGGCCCGCGCAGTAGCCGATCAGCCCGAACAGGGCGGTGTTGATGCCGAAGGGCGTATAGGTGACCGAATCCAGCAGCATGCCGCCGAGAAACCCGACGAGCGCGCCTTCGCCCGAACCGCGCAGCATGGCCCAGGCGAGGACCACGACGAGCACGAGGTCGGGACGCCCGCGCACGAGCGGCAGGCTGGGACCGAGAACGGATTGCAACAAGGCCGCGAACGCCAGGAGCGCTCCGACGACGAGGAACCTCAACGGACCGTTATTGTCCGCTGTTCGCGAGCACGTACAACCTTTCGAGCTTGTCCATCTCCACGGCGGCCTGCACCACCGCCGACTGGAACGGATCGGCGTCCTTGCGCTCGATGCGATCGACCTTGCCCACGACCAGCCCCTCGGGATACACGCCGCCCAGCCCCGAGGTCAGCACCACGTCGCCTTCCGAAACGACGTCGGTCTGCGGGATGTAATCGATGACCATCAGGTTGCCCTGCGACTCGCCGCGCAGCACGCCCGTGGTGCGCGCCTCGGTCTGCAATCGAACGCTGACCGAGCTGTTCAGGTCATTGATCAGCCGCACCTTGGACGAGGTGGGATCGACCTTCTCGACCAGCCCGACCAGTCCCTGGTGGGTAATGACCACGGCGTCCTGCTTGACACCGTCGGCGGCGCCGTGGTCGATGGTTATCGCCTGCACGTATGGCGAATCGTCGCGCGCGATCACCTGCACGGGCACCAGCGCGCCCGGCCCGGTGCGGTCCCTCATGCTCAACAGATTGCGCAGATCGGCGTTTTCCACCTCGAGCTCGTGCATCTTCACGACTTGGGACTGGAGCTGATCGATCTGGTCCTTGTAGGCCGCGTTCTCGTCGGCGAGATCACGGACGCGGGTGATCGTCGACACGAAGTTGGCGGCCTCGTCCATCGTGCCCGAAAAGCCCATCTGGAGTGGGGCGAGCGCCGTCGACGCCACGTCCTCGACGTCACGCCATGGCCCTGGAAAGAGGAAGAGAACTGCCAGGCCCACCACCACCAGGGTGCTGACCCAACGCGGGAGACGCCGGCGCGGAGCCTCGCTCATCATCTGCGATACAACGGACGGCCGGAGTGTTGGTCCACAAGCACCTTACGGAGAACCTCCAACTCGTTCAAGACCTTACCGGTGCCGCGCACCACGCAACCGAGCGGATCTTCGGCCAGGTGCACCTGCATCTTTGTCCTGCGCGTGAGCAGATCGGCCAGACCTGGCAGCAACGAACCGCCGCCGGCGAGCGTGATGCCGCGGGCCATCATGTCGGCGACCAGTTCCGGCGGGGTCTCCTCGATGGTATCGGTCACCGCGTCGACGATGGCGTTCACCGAGACGGCGATCGCTTCTCGAATCTCGTTGCCGCTCATCTCGAGCTCCGCGGGTAGGCCGGTCACGAGGTCGCGTCCACGCACGACGACGCTCTGGTCAGGCGTGCGGCCGTTCAGTCCGTAGTAAGCGTTGCCAGCGGCGATCTTGACTTCTTCGGCCATACGCTCGCCGATCAACAGGTTGTGGCGCTGGCGGGTGTACTGGGCGATGTTGGTGTCCATCTCGTCGCCGGCCAGCCGAATCGAACGCGAAACGACGATGCCGCCCAGCGAGATGACGGCGACCTCGGTCGTGCCACCGCCGATGTCGACGATCATGCAGCCGGCCGGCTCGGTGATCGGTAAGCCGGCGCCGATGGCGGCGGCCATCGGCTCCTCAATCAGATGCGCTTCACGTGCGCCAGCTTCGATGGCCGCGTCGTGCACGGCGCGCCGCTCGACCTCGGTCACGCCCGACGGGATGCCGATGACGACCCGCGGCTTGGGCACGATTGTGAAGCGTTCGTGCACCTTGCGGATGAAGTAGTGCAGCATCAGCTCGGTAACGTCGAAGTCGCTGATGACCCCATCCTTGAGCGGCCGGACCGCGACAATGTTGGCCGGGGTGCGGCCGACCATGCGCTTGGCATCCGATCCAACGGCCAATGGCCGCTTGGTCTTGGCGTCGATCGCCACCACCGACGGCTCATTGATGACGATGCCCTTGCCGCGGACGAGCACGAGCGTGTTCGCCGTACCGAGATCAATGCCGATGTCACGGGAAAACAGACCCATGACACTGTTGAATGGGTTGCCCAAGGACATGTGGGGTCTTGGTGAGTTGTGCGGGTAGTGTTCTTCGGGAGTCCCGCGTTTGCGCTGCCCAGTTTAGAGGCGCTGCACACCGCCGGGCACGACATCGCCCTGGTCGTCACTCAGCCAGATCGTCCAGCAGGGCGCGGACAGAAGCCTACACCACCCCCCGTCGCGATGTACGCGCGTGAGAAGGGACTGAGCGTCTGGCAAACGAGGACGCTGCGCGGCGCGGAAGCCGACCACGTCCTGCGCGAAACAGGCGCCGACGCGATGGTCCTGGTCGCTTTTGCGGCCCTCGTGCCCGCCAACCTGCTCCAGATCGCACCGGGCGGCATTCTGAACGTGCACCCGTCGGTGTTGCCGCGCTGGCGGGGGGCAGCGCCCATTCAGTCTGCGCTCGCCGCGGGCGACCAGGGCACCGGTGTGAGCATTATCCGGCTGGTGGAGGCGCTCGACGCGGGACCAGTCCTGTTACAGGAGCTGGTGCCGATCGCCCCCGAAGACGACTACGTCACGCTCGTACCGAGGCTGGCAGCGGTGGGGGCGCGCCTGGTGGTGCGTGCGCTGCGCGAGCAGCCGGTACCCGTGCCTCAGGACGACAGCCAGGCGACGTACAGCCGGCGCATCGAGCGCGACGACGCGCGCATCGACTGGACTCGGCCGGTCGAGCCGATTTTCAACCAGGTGCGCGCCTATCGCGGCTGGCCTGGCGCATTCACGACCGTCGACGAGCGCCACCTCAAGATCTTGCGGGCCTGGCCGGCGGACGGTCCGCCGGCTGAGCCTGGCACGGTCGAGGCGACACTCGGCGTGCCGCTCGTCGCGGCCGGCGATCGCTGGCTGCGTCTCGACGAGGTTCAGCTGGAGGGCCGGCGGGCGATGAGCGGCGCCGATCTGTTGCGGGGTTACCCGGGCCTGGCGCGCGCAAAACTGGCATAGTCCCGGCCGTGTCGCCCGCTCTGGCTGGCCTGTTCCCCGGGGAGCTCGAAAACCTGGTCACCGGCTGGGGCCAACCCGCGTATCGCGGTCGGCAGATCTTTGAATGGATCCACCGCCGCGGCGTGCTCGATCCGCGGCAGATGACCAACCTGCCCACCGACTTGCGCCAGCGACTTGCGCTCGCGCGCGGCGAAGGTGAAGAAGTGCGGCGGCTGACCTCGAGTGACGGGCTGACCACGAAGCTGCTGCTGCGCCTGCACGACGGCGAGGAGATCGAGGCCGTCGCGATGCAATCCAGCAGTGGTCGAAACACGATCTGCGTTTCGTCGCAAGCTGGCTGCGCGATGGGCTGCGTGTTCTGCGTCACCGGTCAGTTCGGCTTTGCCCGCAATCTGGACGCCGGGGAGATCGTCGAGCAGGTGCTGCGCTTCAGCTCGGGCGCGAGGCCGGTCACCAACGTGGTCTTCATGGGCATGGGCGAGCCGCTGGCCAACTACGACGAGACGCTGCGCGCGATGCGACTGCTCACCCATCCATTCGGGCTGCACCTCGGCGCCCGCCGCATCACCGTGTCCACCTCGGGCGTGGTACCGGCGATGCGCCGCCTGGCCGAGGAACGGCTCCAGGTCGGATTGGCGATCTCCTTGCACGCGCCCGACGATGCGCTGCGTTCCGAGTTGATGCCGATCAACCGCCGCTGGCCCATCCGCGAGGTGCTTGCCGCGGCTGACTACTACGTCGAGTGCACGGGTAGACGGGTCAGCTACGAGTACACCCTCATGTCAGGCGTCAACGACACGGACGCTCTCGCCGATGACCTGGCGAGGTTGCTCCATGGTCGGCTGTGTCACGTCAACCTGATTCCGCTGAATCCGACGGAGGACATCAACCTGGTCGCGCCCAGCGCGCACAGGGCGGTCGCTTTTGAGCGACGACTGCGGGATGCGGGCATCGCCGCGACGATGCGCGTCAATCGCGGCCGCGACATCCTCGCCGCGTGCGGTCAATTGCGCCTGGCCGAGAAGCGTTCACGGCCCATCGCGGTCGCCGCGGGATGACCATCAAGATTGCGCCGTCGATTCTCAACGCCGACTTTGGCCACCTGGCCGAGGCGGTGCAGCGCGCCGAAGCGGGCGGCGCGGACTGGATCCACGTCGACGTGATGGACGGCGCGTTCGTTCCGAACCTGACGCTCGGACCCATGGTTGTCGAAGGCATCCGCCGCGCGACGCGTTTGCCGCTGGACGTCCACCTGATGATCGAGGACCCGCGTCGCTATGTCGGCGCGTTTCGCGATGCGGGCGCCGACAGCATGACCATCCATCTCGAAGCGGACCGCCATCCGCACCGCACGCTGGCGCAGATTCGCGAGCTTGGCGCGCGCGCGGGCGTGGCGCTCAACCCGGGAACGCCCGTGGCGCTGGCCGCGGACCTCGTCGAAAGCCTGGACCTGCTCCTGGTGATGTCGGTCAATCCCGGATTCGGCGGCCAGCACTTCATCGAGCGCGCGTTACGTAAACTCGAGCAGGCGCGGTCGCTGGTCAGCGACCGCAATCCGACATGCGAGGTCGAGGTGGACGGGGGTGTGAAGCTCGACAACGCGCCCGCCATCGCCCGCGCGGGCGCAAGCGTCGTGGTGGCGGGGTCGTTCGTTTACCTGGAAGGTGATGGCCCAGAGGCCAACATCCCCGCGCTACGTCGAGCTCTGCTTGCGTAGGGTGCGGATGCAGCGGGTGCAGGCGTAGACACGCCGCGACGCGCCGTTCAGCTGCACCGACGTCTTCTGGACGTTCGGCAGCCAGCGCCGGTTGGTCTTTCGGTTCGAGTGGCTGACGTTGTGGCCGAAGGCCACACCCTTGCCACACAGCTCGCAACGGCTCGACACGATTGGCGGTAGGCTAGCATAGGCCGGCGACGCATGACCACGCCGACGGCGGCACGCGACAGGGGGCGTGCGACGGGTGCCGACCTGCGAACCGCACTCCAGTCGGCATCCACGTGGTTGACTGCCAATGCGGAGCGGATCAATGCGCTGAACGTCTTTCCGGTGCCTGATGGCGACACCGGAACCAACATGTCGATGACGCTGCAGGCGGCCGTCGAAGGCCTGCACCGCCTCGGCGAAGACGTGTCGGTGAGCCAGGTCGCGCGCGCGGCATATGAAGCGGCCATGTTGGGCGCGCGGGGAAACTCCGGAGTCATCCTCTCCCAGCTGCTGCGCGGTTTTGCCGAGGCGCTCACGGACGCGTCCGAGCTCATCCCGTCGGCGCTCGCGGCGGCGCTGGCGCAGGCCAGTGAGGTGGCGTACCACGCCGTGAGTCGACCGGTCGAAGGCACGATCTTGACCGTGGCGCGCGAGGCGGGCGTGGCCGCCAGGGCGGCCGCCGACGCCAGCGCCGACCTGCCGGACATGCTCGGCCACATCGTGCGCGCCGCTTCTGACGCGGTGGCCGCCACCCCCATGCAGCTCGAAACACTGCACAAGGCGGGCGTGGTCGACTCGGGCGGCGAAGGCTTTCGGGTGATCCTGGAAGGCGCGTGGATGTGGTCGACGGGCCGCTCGGTCGAAGACGACGCCCAGACGCATCCGTATAGCCGCGCGCTGGTCGACGCGATCGACCAAGAGTCGACCTTTGGCTTTTGCACCGAAGTGCTCATGCGCGACGTGGACCTGCCGGTCTCGGACGTCAAGGGCCACATGGAAGCGCTCGGCGAATCGGTGATCGCCGTGGGCGACCAGTCGCTCATGCGGGTTCACGTGCACACGTTGCGACCTGGCCAGGCCCTCGAGTTCGGCGTCGACCACGGCACGGTCGTGCGCGTCAAAGTCGAGAATATGGAGCTCCAGCGCGATGCCTTCGCGGCGGAGGCCGGGCGCGCGGCTGACACGCAGGGCCAGCCGGCCTCGAGTATCGGCGTTATCGCGGTCGCGTCGGGCGATGGGCTGCAAAAGGTGTTTCGAAGCCTTGGCGCGCGCGTTGTCCAGGGCGGGCAGACGATGAACCCGAGCGTTCAGGACATTCTGACCGCCGTGAACAGCTCTGGCTGCAAGGAGCTGCTGATCCTGCCCAACAACAGCAACATCATCCTGACCGCCAGGCATGTCCAGGAGCTCACGCCGCACTCGGTGGCGGTGATTCCGACCGAAACTATGCCGCAAGGTATTGGCGCCCTGTTAGCGTTCAACTTTCAATCGGACATGCAGACGAATCTGGCAGCCATGGAGCAGGCCGCACACGCGGTGCACACGATCGAGGTGACGCGGTCGGTGCGTGAGGCCGAGGTTGACGGCCTCTCGGTCAAGCAAGGCGAGTTCCTGGGGATCGCCGATGGGCGGGTGGTCGCGTCTGCCGCGTCGGCCGACGAAGCGCTGGTCTCGGGCTTGACTCAGACGCCGATCAACGACATGGAGATCGTGACCATCTACTTCGGGCGCAACGCGACGTCTGAAGGGACGGAGGCGGTTGCCGCCCGCATCCGCGAGGCGCACCCGGGCCTGGCCGTCGAGGTGGTCGAAGGCGGCCAGCCGCACTACCCCTACGTCGTCTCGCTCGAGTGAGCTCGGTCGGCGTTGTCACCGATAGCACCGCCGACCTGTCGCCGGAGGTGCAGGCGCGCCTCGGTCTGGCCATGGTGCCGCTCATCGTCAACTGGGACGGCCAGACCTACCGCGACAAGCTCGACCTGAGCCCAGCCGAGTTCTATCGCCGACTGCGCACCAGCAAGTCGCTGCCCAAGACCGGCGCTCCCAGCCTGGCGGCCTTCGAAGCCGCGTTCCGCGAGCAGCTCAAAGAGCACACCGCCCTGATCTGCCTCAACCTGGCCGCCGCCCTGAGCGGCACGTTCGACGTCGCGCGGCGCGCCGCCGAATCGGTCGATCCGCAACACATCTTTGTGGTCGACTCCGGATCGGTATCGGTGTGCATCGGCTGGCTGGCCGAAATGGCCGTCACTTTGGGCAACCAGGGCTTGCCACCCGACGAGATCGTGGAGCAGATCAACGCCGCGCGCGGCCGCCTGCGCATCCTGGCGCTGCTCGAAACACTCGAGTTCTTGCAGCGCGGTGGCCGCATCGGTCGCGCGGCAGCGCTGGCGGGAACCCTCTTGAGCGTCAAACCGATCCTGAGCGTCCACGACGGAGAGGTGGCGCCGGTTGAGCGCGTGCGAACGATGCATGGCGCGGTGCGGCGCCTGGTCGAGCTAGTCGCGTCCGCCGGGCCGATCGAGCGGCTGGGGGTCATGCACGCGGACGCGCCGGCCAACGCCGCGCTGGTCGAGGATCAGCTGCACCAGCGCTTTCCCGACCTGGCGGTGGATCGCGGCGAGCTGGGGCCGGTGGTCGGGACGCACGGCGGGCCGGGCGTGATCGGCGTGGGCTTCCTCCTTGCCCGCTGAGCTGCTGGAGACCGCGGCACGCATCTTCCGCGCCGAGGCAGCCGACGGCTATCGCGATCGGGTGGTCATTGGCGGCCTGTCGGGGTTTGCGGCCCGGCTACAGGACGTGGCGCAGGGCGACCAAGTAGCGGACCTGCTGGGCGACTACGGCGCGCTGCCGCCCGAGGAGCGCGCCGCGCGGCTCGACGCCGCGCAATCTCTTCTGACTTCACCTCTCCCCCTGGGAGAGGTCGCGCGCAGCGCGGGTGAGGGCTACGCCCGAGCTGACACTTTGCCCTCACCCTCGCCCTCTCCCACAGGGAGAGGGAGTGCTGCGCCACATGGCGTCACCCTCGCGACGCGCATCGACACGCTCCGAGGCGTCGGCCCCGTCCGCGCCCGTCTGTACACCCGCCTCGGCATCCACGTCGTCGGCGACCTGCTTTTTCATTTTCCCGTGCGCCACCAGGCCTTTCCGCCCGTCTCGACGATCGGCGACCTGTTCTTCAAGCCAGAAGGCTCCGTCGAGGGCACCCTCGAACGCCTGGAGGTCGAAAGCCTGCCCCGCGGCTTGAAGCGGCTGCGCGCCACCGTGCGCGACGCAACGGGCAGCGTCCACGCGGTCTGGCTGCGCCACGGCGTCGCGCGCATCGGGATCAATACTGGTGAGCGCATCGCGTTGAGCGGCCGACTGATCCTGCAGGGACGACAGCTCGTCTTTGAAAACCCGGACTATGAGCGGGCCGACGGACCGCCAATCCACACCCGGCGTCTGGTGCCGATCCACCCGCTGACCGCCGGGCTCAGCGACAAGGAGCTGCGTGGCCGCATCTTCTGGGCGCTCACCCACTTTGCCGCCAGCGTCGTGGACCCGCTGCCTGAGTCGGTGCGTGCCCGGCACGCGCTGATCGGCATCGACCGCGCGCTGTGGCAGATGCACTTTCCCGATTCGGCTGACGAGTACGCCGACGCGCGCCGAAGATTTGCGTTCGAAGAGCTGCTGACGATTCAGCTGATGGTCCTGCGCCGCCGGATCACGTGGCGGCAGGACCCGTCGCCCAGCCTGCCGCGCCAGCAGCGGGCGCTGGACGCCCTGGAAGGTGGCCTGCCGTTCGAGTTGACCAGAGCGCAGCGGCGGGTCGCCGACGAGATCCTTGGCGACATGGCTCTGAGCAAGCCGATGACGCGGCTGCTTCAGGGTGAAGTCGGCTCCGGGAAGACGGCGGTCGCCGCGCTGGCGCTCATGAACGCCGTGGCCGGTGGCTACCAGGGCGTCCTGATGGCGCCGACCGAAATCCTGGCCGAACAACACTTCGCCACCGTGGCCGGGCTGTTCGAGGCGGCCGGGCCCGGGCTGGAAGCCGTCCTCGGGCGCCGACCAGCGGTGACGCTGCTCACCGGCAGTGTCAAAGGAAAGGCGCGCACCCGCGCCTACGAGGCGGTCGCCACTGGTGAGGCCGACCTGGTCGTTGGCACCCAGGCGCTCATTCAGGAGCGGCTCGAATTCGCGCGTCTGGGCCTGGTCATCGTCGACGAGCAGCATCGCTTTGGCGTGCGCCAGCGCGTCAGCCTGCGACGGCGGGCCGGCAGCGACGGCGAGGGCGTGCCGCATCTACTGGTGATGACCGCCACGCCAATCCCCAGGACCCTGGCGCTCAGCCTGTATGGCGACCTGGACTTGTCGGCTATCGACGAGATGCCGCCGGGCCGCCAGTTTCCGCGCACCCGACTGCTGGGATCGGATGAGCGCGACCTGGCATACGAGCGCGTCAGACGCGCCGCCGAGCGCGGCGAGCAAAGCTTCGTCATCTGTCCGCTGGTCGAGGAATCCGAAGCGCTCCAGGCCAAATCCGCCACCGAGGAATACGAACGCTTGCGCGCCGGTGAGCTGGCAAACCTGCGCCTGGCACTCCTGCACGGGCGCATGCGCGCGGCTGATAAGGACGCGATCATGCGCGCCTTTCGCGACCACGAATACGACGTGCTGGTCTCGACCGCCGTCGTCGAGGTCGGCGTCGACGTGCCAAACGCGACCGTCATGCTGATCGAGGGAGCGGAGCGCTTCGGGCTGGCCCAGTTGCACCAGTTCCGCGGGCGAGTCGGACGCGGGGGTCAGCCGTCGGTGTGCATTCTGCTGACGGAGCCGCCCGATCCGGATGCAAACGAACGGCTTGCCGCCGTGGTCGAGACCACCAACGGCCTGGAGCTGGCCGAACGCGACCTGCGCTTGCGCGGTCCGGGCGACTACTTCGGCGTGCGGCAGAGCGGCATGCCCGAGCTGAAGGTGGCCAGGCTCGACGACGCGCCGCTGGTCGAGTCGGCCCGCGCCTCAGCCGCGCAGATCCTTGCGGCCGATCCGGAGCTGGCTCGAGACGAGCACCGCGCCCTGGCGACGCACCTGGCGGAGTTCGTGGCCGGCGCGGGCGATCCGAGCTAGCCAACGTGCGCGTCATCTCGGGAATCGCCCGCGGCCGGCACCTGCGCGCCGCGGCCGAGACGCGCCCCACCGCGGACCTGATCAAAGGCGCGATCTTCTCGATGCTGGAAGCGCTCGCCTACAAGCGCGGTTTCGAGCCGGATGAGGAGGAGGGTGACTTCGCCGCCGCGCGCGCCTGGCCGCGCGTGCTCGACCTGTTTGCCGGCTCGGGCGGACTGGGCATCGAAGCGCTGAGTCGCGGAGCGCGGAGCGCCGAGTTCATCGAGCAGGACCGCGAGGCGGCGCGCATCCTCACCTCCAATCTGCGGACAACGGCGCTCGACGACCGGGCACGCGTCCATCAGAAACCGGTCGCGATTGGCTTGCGTGCCGTCGAGCGTCCCGTGGACCTCGTGTTCGCTGACCCACCCTATGCCGACCATGCCGCCCTCGAGTCGACCGTCAGCGCGCTGGCGGTTGCCGGCATGCTGGAGCCGACAAGTGTCGTCGTACTCGAGCAAGCTTGGGAAACTGAGCCGCCTCAGAACGTGGGTATCCTGGGCCTGCACTCGACCCGGCGCCACGGCCGGACGCGTGTCAGCCTGTACGCCTCCGGCGACGCCTAGCCCTGTTATCGTTGAGTCGTTGGACATCCTCTATCTGCTCGACCAGCTCGAGGAGGTGCTAGGTGCCGGGTCGCGAGTGCCCTTGACGTCGCGCACGCTCGTCGACGAGCAGGAGATCCTCGATATTCTCGACCAGATTCGCGTCTCGATTCCCGAAGAGGTCAAAGCAGCGCGGCGGCTGACCGATCAGCGTGACCAGGTCATTTCGGACGCGCATGCCGAGGGAGATCGCATCCTGCGCGATGCGGACGCGCAGGCGGCCGAGCGCGTCGACGAACACCAGCTGGTGCGGTCGGCCGAGTCGCGCGCCGCCGACATCGAGGATCGAGCGTTGCGCCAGGCTGCCGACATCCGCCAGGAGGCCGACGCCTACGCGTATCGTGTGCTGCAAAAGCTTCGCGAGCAGATCAGCCAGGTGGCCGGGACCGTCGACCGGGGGTTAGCCGAGCTCGAGGCGCGCGGCGCGCACGAAGGCATACCGGACCGCGTCTAGGCTTCAACGAACGAGCGCCTCACACGCCATCCATCGCCTATACTCGACCCCTTTGGGACCCATGGTCAGCTTCAACGTGTCTCAACTTTTGCTCATGGGGCCCGGCACCGTTCGTGAGTTCGATTTCCGCGAGCCCTTTCCAGACCCCACCAACGAGCTGCACCTGCGCGGCCCGATCTCTGGTCGCGCCCGCTTGATTCGCACCTCGGAGGGCATCCTCGCCCACAGCAACTACCACGCACGCGTCGTCCTGGAGTGCGCGCGCTGCCTCGACGAGACCGTCGTGCGCGTCGACGGCGCGCTGGATGAGGAGTTCCTGCCCATCACCGACGTGCGCACGGGTCTTTCGGTGCCGCTGCCGGCGGGCACCCAGGACGACCAGCCGCTGATCAACGAGCACCACGAGATCGAGCTGAATGAAATCCTGCGTCAGAACATTCTGACCAACCTGCCGCTGCAGCCGCTGTGCGCGGCGGACTGCCCTGGTCTGTGCCCGGAGTGTGGCGAACGGCTCGATGCGTCGCACGTCGCGCATGCACAGCCTGAGCCTGAAGAAGCCCCCGCACCCGTGGACCCCGCTAACCCTTTCGCGAGACTGGCCGTGCTGCTGCACGATGACGAGGAGAGCAACTAGACACCACCATGGTTGGACTACCGAAGAAGAAGATCAGCTCGGCGCGGCGCGGCCAGCGTCGCAGCCATGACCACATTGTTCCGCCGCCGATGATGAATTGCCCGCAGTGCAGGCAGCGCAAGCCCACTCACCAGGTTTGCCCGAATTGCGGCACGTACAACGGCATCGACGTCCTCCGACTGGACGCCAAAGCCAAGCAGAAGCCGGAGTAACTGGCCGCCCTGCTCGCACTACTGTTCCCCGGCCAGGCGTCGCAGACGGTCGGGATGGGCAGAGACCTGGTGGCGGTGTCGCCGGAGGCGCACCGGCTGTTCGAGCTGGCCGATTCGCTGACGGGCCTGCCGATCGCGCGAGTGTGTGCCGAAGGTCCGCTGGAGCGTCTGACGCAAACGGACATCGCCCAGCCCACAGTCGTGGTGACCAGCCTGGCCGCGCTGGCGGTCTTACGCGCCTCGACTCCGCTGGAGTTCGAGGTCGTCGCCGGCCATAGCGTCGGCGAGTACGCCGCGTACGTGGCGGCCGATGTCTTCGACGCGGAGACCGCGCTGGGCCTGGTGAACGTCCGTGCTCGGGCGATGGCGACGGCGTGTGAGGCGGTCGACGGCAGCATGGCCGCGGTGATCGGTCTCGACGAGGACCCGCTGCGGCGCGCGTGTCTCACCGCCTCGCAGGATGGGTCTTCGGTCGAGATTGCCAACCTGAACGCGCCAGGCAACCTGATCGTCTCGGGCGCCCGTGATGCCCTGGAGCGACTGAGCACGGCTGCGCGCGAAGCTGGCGCACGGCGCGTCTTGCCCCTGAACGTCGGCGGCCCGTTCCATTCCGCGTACATGCGGCCTGCCGCTGACGCGGTGAGCCGTGCCCTCAATGATCTGGTGCTGCGGCCGGCGCGTATGCCCGTGGTGGTGAACGCCTCGGCTGAGCTGACCCAGGACCCAGACGCGCTGGGCCACGAGCTGGCGGTGCAGGTCTACTCACCCGTGCGCTGGATCGAAACGCTGCAGCGCCTTGCGGCGCTCGGCTGCGATCAATTTCTGGAGGTTGGCCCCGGCAACGTCGTGGCCGGCCTGGTTCGGCGTACCCTGCCCGACGCGAAGGTCGCGAGCTTCGGTTCGATGGCCGACCTGCCCACGGCACGCGCTCTGCTGGCTGAGTAGTTCGGTGCGGCTCGAGGGCAAAACGGCGCTGGTCACCGGCGCGTCGCGCGGCATCGGCCGAGCAGTTGCGCTCCGGCTGGCCGCCGAAGGAGCCAACGTCGTCGTCAACTACAACCAGCGTGCCGAGGCCGCCGAGGACGTCGCGCGCGAAGTACGTGAGGCTGGCGTTGAGGCGCTCGTCGTCCAGGCCGACGTCGCGCAGGCCACGGCCGTAGAGCAACTGGTCACGGCCACGCTCGATGCTTTCAAAGGTATCGACGTGCTGGTCAACAACGCCGGCATCACGCGCGACATGCTCATTATGCGCATGGCCGAAGACGATTGGGACACCGTCATCACCACGAATCTCAAATCGGCATTCCTGGTCACCCGAGCTGCCCTGCGGCCCATGCTCCGCCAGCGAGCGGGCCGCATCGTCAACATCACGTCGATCTCCGGAGTGATGGGCAACGCCGGGCAGGCCAACTACTCGGCGTCGAAGGCTGGCATGATCGGCTTGACGCGCTCCACCGCCCGCGAGGTGGCTTCTCGCAACATCACCTGCAACGCGGTCGCGGCCGGCGTCATCGACACCGATATCTGGCAAGGCGTTTCGGAGGCGGCGATCGCCGCGCTCATGCAGATGGTGCCGGCCGGTCGCAAAGGCACTCCGGAGGACGTGGCTGAAGCGGTCGCGTTCCTGGCCGGCGACGGCGCCGCCTATATCACGGGCCAGGTGCTGAACGTCGATGGCGGACTGGTCATGGCCTGACGTTGGTACCATCCGGGCCACCTTTGCAGCCTGCAGTCGACGAACCACTCGAGCAGCTTGGCCGTATTTTTCCGGCCGGGCCGTTTCTGGACCGTCGGCTCGGCCGGGCGCTCGCGTTCCAGGCGCTGTACGAGATGGACCAGGGCCATCACCCGCCCGCGCAGGTGCTCGACCGGCTGGCCCAAACATTCAAAGAAACGAGCGATCCGCCGTATCCGCCGCAGGTACTCAGCGACGCCAATCAGTACGCCCAGCTACTGGTCAGCGGCGTGCTCGCCAATCGAGGCGCAATCGACTCGGTCATTCAGCAGCGCGCCCCCCTGTGGCCACTCGCGCAGATGTCGGCAGTGGACCGCAATGTGCTGCGAATCGGACTCTATGAATCCTTGTACGGCAATGCTACAGTGCCTCTCAGAACCGCGATCAATGAAGCGGTCGAACTGGCCAAGCTCTTCGGCAGCGAAACTTCGGCCAAGTTTGTCAATGGTGTACTCGGTCGCGCCGTGGACGCGACGCAACCTGGTGACGCGAAAGGGGCATGAGGAGAGACGATGGCCGCCAGCGCTGAGGAGCGCCTGAAAAAGATCATTGCTGAGCAGTTGAGCGTGAGCGAAGACGAGGTGACTCCAGAGGCGAACTTTATCGACGACCTGAATGCCGACTCACTCGATCTCGTCGAGTTGATCATGTCGCTCGAAGAGGAATTCAACGTCAAGATCAGTGACGAGGACGCCGAAAAGATCCGCACCGTCCAGGACGCCATGGATTACCTGCACGAACATGGCGGCGCTTAGCAACACGGCCGAAAATGGGCCCGTGGGCCGAACTTCTAGATAGAGTTAGCCAACACGCGAACCCGGTGAGCTCCCGATGGCCATAACCCAGGCACCTCTTCCGACACCCGCTCCGACGCCAGGCGAGCAGGAATCGCACGCGCCGGGCGACAAGGAGATGACACTCCTCGAGCATCTCGAGGAGCTCCGCGGCCGACTGGTAGCCATGGCCCTGGCGCTCGTGGTCGGCGTGGCGATCTCCATCATCCCGATCCCCACGCTGAACTCGCTCACGGGCTACCTGTTCGACCTGATCGTCAACGAAGCCAAAGTCAACGGCGTGACGATCATTGCCACGCGGCCAGGAGAGTCGTTCTTCACGTATCTGCAAGTGGCTCTGGTCGTTGGCGCGGCAATCGCCATGCCGATGATTATTTACCAGATACTGGCCTTTGTTTCGCCCGCGCTGTACGCGAATGAGAAGAAGTATCTGTATATCGCGGTGCCGGGCGTGTTCGTCTCGTTTATCTGCGGTGTCCTGTTCTGCTATTACCTGACGCTGCCCTTTGCAACGCGGTTCCTGGCAGGCTTCATGGCGGGCACGATCGAGCCGTTCTGGTCCGCCGCGAATTACGTCGACTTTGTAGCGACTTTCCTGTTCTGGGTCGGCGTGATGTTCGAGCTACCGATCATCATGTTCTTCCTGAGCAAGCTCGGCGTGGTCAGCCATCAACGCATGGCGAAGTTCAGGAAATACGCGTTGGTGCTGGCCTTCGTCATTGGCGCCGCCATCACGCCGACACCCGATCCGATCAATCAGACGATCATCAGTCTGCCGATCTATTTCCTGTTCGAGCTTGGAGTTATTCTCGCGAGGTTCGCATGACGCTAGCGTCGGGCGCCTATCACAGCGGTTCCAAATGGCCCGAAGTCGAGGCCGTGCCGGGCGTGCATCGACGGGTGCTCAGCTGCGGTGACCAGGTCATGGTCGTGCAGTTCCGGATCGCGGCCGGCGCCGAGGTACCGGCGCACACGCATCCGCACGAGCAGGTGGGGCACGTCGTATCCGGACGGATGCAGTTTCGGATCGGTGACGAAGTGCGAGAGCTCGGGCCTGGCGAAGGGTATTCGGTGCCCGGCGGCGTCACGCATGGCGCCACGGGCGTCACCGAGTGCGTCGCGGTCGATAGCTTCCACCCGGTGCGTGAAGACTACCGCTGACGTCGACGCTCGCGATCGAGCGCAGTTCATCCTGGGCGCGATCAGCCTGGTGATCTGGTTCGTCGTCGCGTTCACGCTGGGCGTGTGGTGGTACGTGGACGAAGACACCGCCCAGCCGATCCTGATGGCGGGCGGCATCGCCTTCGCGGTCTGCGCCGTGCCGTGGCTGGCCTACCCGGCGCTCGTGCGCAAGTTCAGTCGCGAGCCAAAGTAACCCACGCCGTTGCGACTCTCGGCCGATCTCATGTCGCCGAGTGGGGAGGGCCCCAAACCCCCGTCACGGGACGGATGACACATCGTCGTTGGCGACTTCGGCGAACGCGGTGCCGGCGTTCGGCTGCGCCGTGTCTTCCTCCACGGACCGTCTGCTTCTCTATAGAGAAGTTCTTTCGACACCAACCGAGTTGGGAGTCGACAACCTGAAAATCAGGCCGAGTCTCGATACTCGGTGGCCTCGTCCAGCTCGGCGATTGCCCCCGAGCGGGTTGTGACCAGCAGCGGCGCCTGCCCGTGGGCAATCGTCTCGCGGCCGATGATGCACTTGCGCACGTCAGCCCGTGAGGGAATCTCGTACATCACCTCGAGCAGCACTTCCTCGATGATCGTCCGTAGCCCGCGCGCACCGGTCTTGAGCTGCAGCGCCCGCTCGGCGGCGGCTTCCAGCGCATCACGCGTAAAGACCAGCTCGACTTTGTCCAGCGACAACAGCTTGGCGTACTGCTTGGAGATCGCGTTGCGCGGCTCGGTCAGGATGCGCATCAGGTCGTCCTTGCTGAGCGGATCGACGCTGACTACCACAGGTAGGCGACCGACGAACTCAGGAATCAGGCCATATTTCAACAGGTCGTCCGACGTCAGCTGTCGAAGCAGGTCGGCGTGGTCCTGTTCGGTCGTGCGCTCCGAAGCAAAGCCCAGTGTCCGCTTGGCGCCAACCCGCTTGCCGACGATGTTCTCGAGCCCTTCGAACGCGCCGCCGCAGATGAACAGGATGTTGGCGGTGTTGATCTGAATGAAGTCCTGGTGCGGATGCTTGCGGCCGCCCTGCGGTGGCACGTTGGCGACGGTGCCCTCGATCAGTTTCAAAAGCGCCTGCTGAACGCCCTCTCCCGAAACATCGCGGGTAATCGACGGGTTGTCGCCTTTGCGCGCAATTTTGTCGATCTCGTCGATGTAGATGATGCCGCGCTCGGCGCGCGAAATGTCGAAATCGGCTGCCTGAATCAGACGCAGCAGGATGTTCTCGACATCTTCCCCAACGTAGCCCGCTTCGGTAAGCGCCGTGGCATCGGCAATACAGAACGGCACGTCGAGGACCTTGGCGAGCGTTTGGGCCAGCAGCGTTTTGCCGCACCCGGTTGGCCCGACCAGCAAAATGTTGGACTTTTGCAGCTCGACGTCGTCGACCTGCATGCCCGATGACACGCGTTTGTAGTGGTTGTAGACCGCGACTGACAGCACTTTCTTGGCGCGATCCTGGCCCACAACGTACGAATTGAGGTGTTCGTAGATCTTCGAAGGCGTTGGCAGCTTGGTGAGTGGCAAGCGCGGCTTGGCAGCGGCCGGCGGAGCAGATTCTTCGTCGATGATCTCCCGGCACAGATCGACGCATTCGTCGCAGATGTAGACCGCGCCGGGCCCGGCGATCAGACGCCTGACCTGGTCCTGGCTCTTCCCGCAAAACGAGCAGTGATATTGGCCGCGAGTGCCGCGTGTGGTCGCCATGCTGCTGTTGTGCCCCTCCGCGCTTCAGTCCAGTGCGTCTGGTTGCCTGCTAACGCTTGCCATCCGTTACACCCGTCGCTGGCTCCGCAGCCGCTTCTTCGACGGCGGCCTCGGCCCGATCGGCGGCCTGACTGGCCTCGGTCTGACCGTGGATCATGTCGATAACACCATAATTTCGCGCCTCTTGCGCGCTCATCCAGTAGTCACGATTGATGTCGCGCGAGATGCGGTCGATGTCCTGGCCGGTGTCCGAGGCCATCAGCTCTTTGAGTCGCGCATTCAGGCGCAGGATCTCGCGCGCGTGGACTTCGATGTCGGCAGCGGTGCCCTGCACGCCAGCCGACGCCTGGTGAATCAGAATGCGGGCGTTGGGCAGCGCCGCGCGCTTGCCCTTGGCGCCACCGCCCAGCAAAACCGCGCCCATGCTCGCCGCCATACCCACGCACGTGGTCGCCACTTGCGGCTGGATCAGGTGCATCGTGTCGTAGATCGCCAGGCCGGCGTCCACCTGACCGCCGGGACTGTTGATGTACATCTGGATGTCGCGCTCCGGGTCTTCCTGGGACAGGTACAGCAACTGGGCCACGATCAGGTTGGCGATGGTGTCGTCGATCGGCGTGCCCAGGAACACGATCCGGTTCTTCAACAAGAGCGAGAAGATGTCGTACGCCCGCTCACCGCGGCTGGTCTGCTCGACGACCATAGGCACCGCGTAGTCGACGGGGTAGTCCAGCCTGCTCAGCCTTCTTGCGAGATCGTCACGGCTCATGCGGTTCCTTGCTCCTCGACGGATTCCGGCGTGGCCGGCGCGTCTGCATCACGCGTGTGCAATTCAGTATCGGCGGTCTCGGGCTGATCTGCAGTCATTTCAATCGTTTCGGCCGGAGTGCCGTTACGTCCGCCGCCGGTTGCCAGCTCGACCAGTCGCTCGAGTGCCCGCGTGGAACGTGCCTCGGCCTGCTCGTCGGCCCCCGACTGCTCGCCGGCGTCGATCTGCTCGGCGTTGGCAAACGCATCCAGCGCCAGCGAGCGGCGCACCCGCGTCTCGGCCTCGGTGCGAATTTCCGCCTCGAACGCGGACTCCTCTTTGCCCAACAGCCTGAGATACTGCTGGTACTGCAGGCCCTGGCGCTCGATGTTGCTCCTGAAGGATTCGAGCATGTGCTCGGCCTGGTGGTCGACGAGCTGCGGCGGAAATTCGATCGACGAGATCTCGACGAGCTTGTTCATCGCTTCTTCCTGGAGCTTGTCGCGCAGGCGCTCCTGCTCGCGCTGCTGCAGTTGTGCCTCGATGGCCGTTCGCAGCGCGGCAACGTCCGAGTAGTCGCCTACCAGCTGGGCGAAGTCGTCGTCGAGAGCGGGCAGCTCGCGCTCCTTGACCCAGTGGATCGTCACCTCGAATTGTGCCGACTTGCCTGCCACGTCTTTGTCGCGGTAGTCGTCGGCCATATTCAGCGTGAACGCCTTTTGATCGCCGGCCGACAGCCCGACGAGCTCGGCGGCAAAGCCAGGCGCGGGGGCGGTGCTCTCGGAGTCGACGATATACTCCGCCTCCTTGCTGTCGATGACGGGGTCCTCCTGGGCCTCCACGGTGGCCGTGAGGTCCAGCCCGACGCGGTCGTCCAGGGCGGCCGCGCGTTCCACCGGCGCCCACTGGGCGTATGACTCGCGGAGCCGCTTGATCACGTCGTCGACCTGTTCCTCACCGACCTGGGGCTCCTCGGGTGTAAGGCGCAAGCTCTCCTTATAGTCGCCGAGCTCGACCCGAGGCGCCAGACCGATCACGGCTTTGAGACGCAAGGGGTCGAGCTCCACCGATTCGACGCGTGGTCGGGTGTATGGCTCGACCTTTTCCTGCTCCATGGCCTCGTTGACCACCTCGGGCAACAACTGATCGAGCGCATCCTGCACGATGCGGTCGCGGCCAATCATCCGCTCGACCATGGTCCGCGGGGCCTTGCCGCGTCGGAACCCCGGCACTTCGACGCGGCCGGCAAGACGTCGATACGCGGCGTCGATGGCCTTGTCCAGGCGCTCGCTCTCGACCTCGATGTCCAGGGAAACCTGGCGGGGCGGCAGCTCGGTGGAGGAGACCTTCACGTTCGAAGACTTTACCGTGTTGCGTTGTTCCACTGTTCAGTCCAGGCATCGAGCTCGTCGTGAACGGGTCGCAGAATACCGGCGCCGAAGAGCTCGGTGAAATGCGAGACGTCGAGCCACGAGTGTTGGGGCCTGAGCGCGGCTCTGGTGCCTGAGAAGTGCTCGAAAGTGTCCGGCACGATCAGCTCACGTGGCAACTGCAGACGCTCGGCGATCGTGTGCGCCAGATCGAACGGCGTCGTCCAACTGCTTGCCGCAACATGAATGAGCCCGGCGTAGCGTGCGATGCTGAGCTGCCACAGCGCCTCGGCGGCGTCGTCCAGAAAAACGGGCGTGATGCGTTGATCGGTAACGCCCTGGATCGTCTGGCCGTGTTCCAATCTCGCAACGATCGTGCGGGCCAGGTCGCGTTTGCGATGATCGTGCCCGGTGAATGGCATCTCGATACGCGCAACGCACGCGGTGTTATTGGCCTGCAAGACGGCCTGTTCGCCACGAAGTTTGGTCTCGGCGTACCAGCACAGACCGCGGGTTGAGTCAGCCTCTACGTACGGCGCAGCGACCTTCGTGCCGTCGAACACGTAGTCGGTCGAGACGTGAATCAGGTGGACGTCGAGACGCCGGCACTGTTCGGCGAGACGGCCTGGAAACTCGACGTTGAGCCCATAGACGGTGCCCTCGGTATTGCCCCGTTCGGGCTCGGCGCCGTCGACGTCTGCCCACGCGACCAGGTTGACCAGCGTGTTCGCGCCAGAGTGCTCGAGGAACGCGCCGAGTGTCCGCGAGTCGAGCACATCGACCTCCGCGTGCGAGGGAGCCACGATCTCGGCTCGGTCTACCCAGCGGCGGGTGAGACACCCACCCACCAGACCGGAGCCGCCGAGAACGACGACCGTCGAACGAGCCAACGTCGCTCAGCCCGCGACGTGGCGCGCCAGTGCGCTCATCAGCACGGGAGTCTCCTTGAGGGTTTCACGCAGCGTGCCCGGGCGCGCCGTGGTCAGCAGCGCTTTCTGGCGCGGCGTGTGCGCGTGGTACATGCCGCGGGCGTACTGGGTGTCCGCCAGGGCTGCCGTGCAGGGACACAGGCTCAGGGCGCGCCCGGCGGCGAGGTGGACGACATAGTGAACCTGGTCGTCATGTCCGAACTGCAGGGCAGCTCGCATCAGGCTGGGTGCGAGAGCCGCCGCTCCCAGGACCGCGAGCAGTCCGCCGGCGGCGACAATCGCTTTGAGCAAGCTCGTCAAGGCGCGAACAGTATCGCCATTCCGGCCAGACTGGACGGAATTACGGCCCGGGGAATCCGCCCTCAGGTGACGAGCCGCAGATGGCCGCGCTGCGTGGGACGCGCTGGGCTCCGGTAGCCCTGCTGCTCGGCTTTGACCAGCTCGCAATACAGGCGCACGGCCAGTACGTGCTTGCACGCGTGCGGCTCAGCGGATTGCGCGGCGCGACTGAAGTCTGCACAGTCGCAGGACGTGGAAGTGACCACGTAGGACCGATCGCGCCGCGATTGGGACGGGACGCCAAAAACCTCCTCGCCGTCCGGCGTGCGCCACCTGCGCCAGTGCGCGGCGTCGGCGGCGAGCTCGATCGCGCGGATACTGCGCGGATCGTCCGCGCTGATGGTGATGCCCACGACTGCGTTACGTAGAGTCTAACGCCTTACCCGGACAGCTTCAATACATTTTCAGGACTTGATCCGGACAATCTGTATCGATCGTGTGGTAAGATCGACCGGCGTGGCCGAGCCCGCCGCGCCGTTGCCCCTGGCCACCGTGAGAAAACGCAAACTGCTCAGCCAGCGCGATCTGGCGGCCCAGGCCGGGGTCGCGCTGAGCACGATCTACCTGCTCGAAGCAGGCAAAACCGAGCGCGTCACCTTCAAGGTCATACGCTCGGTAAGCGAGGCGCTCGGCGTCGCGCCTGAGACGATCGCCGAGTTCCGGCGCGCGCTGGACTGACCGACGCGGCTGCCTAGTCCCTGGAACTCCCGCCGCCCGCGGCGAAGCCGAAGATCCGCAGTAGCGCCAGGAACAGGTTGACGATGTCGAGGTAGACCCGCACCGCCAGCAAAATGGTCATGCCTTCGGTGGCGCCGCGCATCGCGGCGACGCGGTTCAGGTCGAAGATCAGGAAGCCGGTGAACAGCACCGCGGCGACCGCCGAAATGCCGATGTAGAGCAGGGTCGCGTGGACGAAGATGCCGACGACCGATGCGACGATCACCCCGAGCAAGCCGATGAACAGGAAACCGCCCATACCACTGAGGTCGCGTTTGGTGGTGTAGCCGTAGGCGCCGGCCGCCAGGGCAACCGCGGCGGTGGTCAGCCCGGCATTGACAACCACCCCGCCCATGCCGCCTCTGATGTACACGTCCAGGATCAGGCCGAGCAGCATGCCCTCGAACGTCGCGAAGCCGTAGAGCAGCGCCAGGTTGATCGGCGACCGCTCGCGAAGGAACTGCAGGGCGATCAGCGTGCCGAAGCTGCCGATGAGCGAGATGAAGAAGGCGCCAGGACCCAGGCTGCGGCCGATCACCGCGCCGCCGGCGGTAAAGACGAAGGCAAAGCCGAGCAGGCCCAGGACCTTGTTGAGGATCGCCGACCGCTGTGTCCCCAGTGCGGATTCGGCGCCAGCGTCGGTGGTGTAGGGAGTCCCGCGCGAATAGTCGTACATGACGATGAGTTCCTTGTGTTGGCTCCGTGGAGGCCGGCTTCGGGCGCCGGCTTATCCAGGGATAGTACGCTGACTGCCGACCAATAGTTGCATTTTGGCTGGATCGTCGTTGTGAATGCGGATGCAACAACGCCGTCGAGTGGCGCGTCCAATGGATCGTGATTGTTGGACTTCTTCTCCTGGTCCTGGCCACGCTGGTGGCCGGCCCGGTCGGCTTCTTCGTCGTCGGTCTGTTGCTGCTGGCTTTCGCGATTGTGACCGGCACGCTACACCTGGTCATCGAGGTGCTGCTGCTCCCGTTCCGCGCGATTGGCGCGCTGACGGGCGGTCGCCCGCGCTAGACCGCCGGCCCGGCTTCCTGACGCGGTCCACCGACATCAGGAAACCATTGGTTCCCTGGCCCTGAGCGCGCGCTGCCGACTAGGCTTGTCCTTCGACAGCTTCGTGAGGGCCCCCGAACTTGATTGCGCGCAACGCACGTCGAGCAACGCCCAATCCCGGTCAGTCACGCTGCTGAGCCCGCGAAGCGCACGAACGCTCGCACTGATCGTTGCCAGCACCGTGCTGGTGATGGTGTACGTCAACCAGTACCCGCTGGTGCTTGGACGCTGGGAAGACCAGACGACCTTCCCAATGATGTTGTCCAGAGCCGGACCTCGTCCTTCTTTTGAGCTGTACCAGGCTGGCGAGATTGGCGGCGACCATTACGCGCTGTTGTCGATGGGCTACTACACGGCCGACCTGCTCGGCTGGAGCCTGGTCACCCTGCGCTTGCCGGCGATCGTCGGTGGGCTGGCGGCACTGGCGACGTTCTTCGGGCTGACCGCGCGTTGGTACGGCTTCTGGCCCGCGCTGTTCACCGCCTTTGCTCTGGGTTTCAACCCGACCTTTTTTATGTTCTCGCATCAATTGATCGTGCCGATCATCAGCATGTTGTTCCTCCTGCTGGTGATCGAACGCTATCAACTGATCGAACAAGGCCGTCACTTGCGGTGGACCGTGCCAACGCTGGCGCTCGCATTCACGTTGCTGCTCGAACAGTACGCCGTCGGACGCGTGTACGGTTGCGCGATGGTCGTCTACTGGATGGCCTGGCTGATTGGCTCGAGCATTCGCGCAAGGCGAAAGGGCGTGCCTGTCGATCGCAAAGCGTGGCTTGCATTTCCAGCCTTCGTCGCACTTGTCGTGGTTTTTTCGGTGGTGCTGGACCCCAGCAACGCGCGTCAGCTCACGCTTCAACTGTTGTTTCCGCCCGACGGTGAGTATGTCGTCGTCTCGGCGGAACAGTTGGCGCTCGTGCGCGACAACCTGGCGGTCGAGCTGAATGCCATTGTTCCGCTCCTGACAGTGGCTCCCGGCCGGCTTGGACAATTCAGCTCGGACCTGGTGGTCGACGTGCGTACCTACGTGCTGCCAATGTCAATGGTTCCGCTGGTTGTTCTGGGCGCCGCCGTGGTACTCGCACAGTTGCGGCGACGCTCGAGCGCGCGTTTGTCGGTCTTCCTGCTGGTCGTCCTGTTCGCCGGACCATTGTTGTCCGCAAACGTCGGCGGCCACCTGTCCATCTCCTCGTTTCGCATGTTCTATTTGCTGATCCCGCTGTACTTGCTGGCGGCGGCGGCCATGGCGCGGCTCATCCATCACCGTGAGCGCGCCATGCAGTTGGCCGCGTGTGGCGTGATGCTGCTGGTGCTGACTGCCCAGGTAGCCAGCGCTGTTAGGGAGATCGATCGCCACAACGTGTTTCTGGAGGACCTCGCGCGCCGCTGGCAACCGAGCTCACCCCTGACGCTTTTCAGAGACAATGGCGCGCAACGCGCGACGCCGCAGTTCGAGCTGGCGACCAACGGGAGCTATCAGTATTACTTTCTGCAGCTCGCGCCGTTGGCCGCCGCGGTACGCATCCTTGATCGCGCGCCGATCGGCGCCACGGACGCGGACGTCGTCGTCGTGCGGCTGTTAGGCCCCGTTCAATCCGGCAAGTCGGGCGGTGCGACTCGAGTGGTCTTTTACTTACGAAGTTTCGGGGCCTCCGCGGCCCTCTTCGATCCGATGGACCAGAGCGTGAGGGGCGCCGGCGTGATCCCGTTCGCTCCACCAGCTTACGTCGTTGCTGACGGGCCCGGATCCGCCGCAACCGCGGTCAGCCTCCTGCGCCAGGCGGGTCGTCAGGTTCGCGTCGTCGACTTCGAGTGGTCGTCCTGACGCGCTTCGTTCAGCCCAGACCAGCGCGCTGTGCGCCGCTCAGCCCGGCGAGGGCCAGCGCATATGAGTCCTCGATCCAATCGACGAGCGCCTCGTCCGGCACCGAGCCATCGAGCTCCACCGTGTTCCAGTGGCGCTTGTTCAGGTGGTAGCCGGCGGTGACTGCCACGTACTCCTCCCGCAGCGCGACGGCCAACCCCGGGTCGCACTTGAGACTGACGTTGCTGTCGCCAAGGATCGCGAAGATCTTGCCCCCCACCTTGAACACCAGCGCGCCTGGGCCAAACGGGTAGCTCGCGACGCTGCCTCGCAGCGCGCTGCACCGCTTGACGACCCCTTCACGATCCATCAGTCCGCATACGCCGGCGGCGGGCTGAAGCCGCCCATCTCGCGCGCCGCCAGGCCGGCGAAGCGAATCGGGGTGTAGTCCTCGAGGTAGGGACCGATGGCCTGCAGGCCCATTGGCAACCCCTCGGTGGACAGACCGATGGGAAAGGCGGTGGCCGGCTGCCCGCACAGCGTGGCCAGGCCCGGATACACCAGCTGGTCACCGTAACGGTGCGCGCGGCCGTCGACGTCGATCGTCAGCGGCCCGGCCTCGGGCGGGGAGTTCACGGCCATGTGCGGAAATGCCGTCCGTAGTGTGATCGGCGCCAGCAGCACGTCCCAGTCCTTGAAGAATGCTCGGTAGGCGGCCCGATACGCCTCCCGCCGCGCGTGCATGCCCAGCCAGTCGCCGATGCCCGCGGTCAGCGCCGCCGCGCGCGCGGGGCCCCAGGGGTCCGCGGCGTCGGCCCTCGCCTCTTCGGCCCGCCGCAGACGCTCCTCAATCGGCGCGGGCGGCCCCGCCGTCATGCCAGTCAGGATCGAGAGGTACAACGAATGGTGCTCGCGCAGGTCGCCAAAGCCATCGGGTGCGACGACCTCCACGCGGGCGCCGGCCTGACGGAGTCGGCTGACCAGCGTGTCGGCCGCCGCGAGGATGTCGCGACTGACGGGGAGCCAGTCCAGGCGAGGCATGACGGCCACGCGGAACCCAGCCAGCCTTTCCGACCGCGGCGGCGGCAGCTCGAGCCGCCAGGCGACGTCCTCGCCGATCTCCGGCCCGGCGATGGTCCGCAGGGCGAGCTCGAGGTCTTCGGCCGAGCGCGCCAGCGGCCCCTGCACGCCGAGCACAACGCCGGCGTTCGGCACTGACGGTCTCGGAAACTGGCCGCTCCGCGGCACGGCGGTTTCGCTGGGCTTGTGGCCGAAGATGCCGCAAAAGGCGGCGGGCACGCGAATCGAACCACCGATGTCGCTGCCGAACTCCAGGGGGCTGAGGCCGGCTGCGACGGCGGCGGCCCCGCCGCCAGTGCTGCCACCGGGGGTCAGGTCGGCATTCCACGGGTTGACGGTCCGACCGTAGACCGGATTGTCCGACTGCCAGTCGCCGAGCATCACCGCGATGTTGGTCTTGCCCAGCAGCACCGCGCCAGCGCTGAGCACCTTCTCCGGGATGGCGCCGGTGTCCGCGGCGCGGAAGGTGGCGAAGTCCTGCACGCCAACTGTGGTGGGCATGCCTTCGACGTTCATCGACTCCTTGAGGGTGACAGGCAGACCCAGCAGCTCCGCCGCACTGCCCTGGCGCAAGCGAGCGTCCGCCTCGCGTGCCGTCGAGCGCGGGTCATCCGCCGCGACGGCGATGGCGTTCAGCGTCGGGTTGTAGCGCCCGATGCGCGCGAGGTGGAGCTCGACCAGCTCCGCCGAAGAAACGCGCCCCGAGCGCAGCGCCGCGAGCATGGCGTGCGCTGGCGCGAAAGCGTCCAGCCCAGTCGAGGCGAGAGTCATACGCGATTCGACACTCCTGCGAGGTTTGTTGCTGTTCTTCAGCGGACCGCGGCGAGGGTGCCGAGGGGCAGAGTCGAACTGCCGACACCGCGATTTTCAGTCGCGTGCTCTACCACTGAGCTACCTCGGCGTGGCGCGTGTGGCGATCTAATCTAGCAAACGCCTGGCGAGTGGGCGAAACAGGACTCGAACCTGTGACCTCCTCGGTGTAAGCGAGGCGCTCTGACCAACTGAGCTATTCGCCCGCCGACTCGGGGGGTGCGCTCGGAGAGACTCGAACTCTCACGCCCTGACGGGCACATGGCCCTCAACCATGCCTGTCTACCAGTTCCAGCACGAGCGCCAGGCCGGATTCGCAACTCCGGCGGGCAAAAGTATATCCCTTGACGAGCGCGACCGCTCAAACCTGGACGCCCCGTCGAGTGCGCCAGCTGCTCCACGGGGTGATGCCGGGCGCGATCCGCACACTGATGCCGCCCGCCACCGCGATGAGCACGCCAATCAGCAGCAGCGTCACGTCGACGCCGATCAGGTCGGCCAGGCCACCGAGCAGCACCAGCGGGACGATGCTCGCGAAATTGGACATCATCAGCTGCACGGCGAAGACGCGTCCGCGCAGCTCTACCGGGGCGCGCTCCTGCAACAGCGTCTGGGCGGGCACCATGATCGATACGAAGCCAAACCCGGCGATCAGCGCCAGAGCCATCACCGGCAGCACCACCACGCTGACCTCGCCCAGCAACGGCAAGCTGATCAGCGGCGGATTGCCCGCGGTGAGCACCTGCGTGACATAGGCCAGGCCGCCGGTCAGTCCCAGGCACACGGCCACCGTGAACAGCCCGAGATTGCCCAGAAAGTGCTTTTCGATGTGATCTCCCCAGCGATTGAGCAGCGCCGTGCCCATCACCATGCCGACTCCCGCGGGCGCCATCACGAAGACGGCGTCTTCGGCGCGGACGTGGAGCATACGCTCGGCGAAGCCCGGTACCAGCGTGGCGATCACGAGACCCAGAATCGCGCCGATCGTCCATTGCACCATCGACAGCGTCACCACCCGGTCGCGCACGACGAAGTGCCACACGTCCCGTACCTCGTGCCAGACGCCTCGAATCGCCTCTTCTTCACTGGTCGGCTGGGCAGGGTCGTGGACGCCGCGGGTGCGCGGCAGCGGCCACACGAGCCCGCCGCACGCGACGATCGCCGCGGCCATGCTGATGAACAGGCCGTCGACGCCGACGAGTTTGGCCAGCAGCGGGCCGAGCACCACCAGGCCAGCGAGCTGCGAGGCGGTGAACGTCAGGTGGAACAGACTGTTGGCCTGCAGCAGTCGGTTGCGGGCCACCACGGTCGGGATCATGGCCGTTTCGGCGGGCGCGAAGAACTGACCGACCGTCGAGAACAGGAAATTGACCCCGTACAGCGCGATCAGCGGCAGGCCCATCGGCAACGCGAAGGCGGCGTACGAAAAAGCGATCGTGCCACGGATGACGTTCGTGGCGATCAGCACGGCGCGCTTGTCCCAGCGATCCACGTACACGCCGGCCAGCACACCAAAGATGACCGACGGAATGATCAGCGTCAGGACCGCGATGCTGAGTTGAGTGCTCGAGTGACTCAGCTGCTGCACCAGTACGACAATGCCGTACCAGATGGCGTTCTGCGCCGTCTGGCTGATGCCCTGGGCCAGCCACAGCAGCAGAAAGTGGCGGTTGCGCCAGATGGATGGCTCGCCGAACGCGTCCGCGTCGCGCGGTGAAGTGGCCGTCGCAACGGCGCTCGCCTCGCGGGGCGGAGGCGCCACGGCCAGGTTGCCATCGCGGTCGTCGAGGTTGGGACGCATCTGCGGTCAGGTGGCTTCCAGATGAAGTGACGGAGCGTTCAGTTGCTGTCCACGCCCAGGCTCGGATCGGCCGCCACTGCCCGCGACAGGAACGACTTCAGCCTGCGTTCGAACACGCTGCGTGCCAGCAGGATGCGGTGCTCGCATTTTTCACACCGCAAGCCGATGTCGGCGCCGAGTCGGACTACCGTCCAGTCAGTACCGCCGCACGCGTGCGGCTTGCGCAGCCGCACCACATCACCCAGATGGACCTCGACGAATTTGGCAGTGCTCATCTTCTCTCTGTAAGGACTCAGACGCAGGTCAGCGCGGAGCGGTTGCAGCGGATGTGCGAGCCGCGTTGATGGCCAGCCGCAAGCGTTCGGCCTCGGCGCGAGCGGCCAGCTGCCAGTCTGATCCACGGCTGGCATACAGCACGCTGCGACTGGCGTTCACCAGCGCCCCACCGCCATGCCTGTCGAGCGCCGCGTGGACAGATCGCTCCAGGTCGCCTGCCTGTGCGCCGACTCCGGGCAGCAGAATGGGCGCATCTGGCGCGAGTTGACGGACCGCCGCGACGTCCGATGGATACGTCGCGCCCACCACCAGCCCGAGTGTGGCGCGCCTGTTCCACCTCACGGCGTGCCGCACCACGTGCAGAAACAGCGGCTCACCGTCGACGAGCAGGTCCTGCAGCTCGCCAGCGCCTGGATTGCTCGTTTTGCACAGGATGAACACGCCGCGGTCCGCGTAGTCGAAGAACGGCGTCACCGAGTCGCCACCCATGTAGGGATTGAGCGTGACCGCGTCGGCGCCGAGCTCTTCGAAGATGGCACGTGCATACGCCCGCATGGTGTCCGGGGTGTCGCCGCGTTTGGCATCAACCAGGACGGGGACGTCGGGTTGGAGGACCTTCAACACCTCGCGCAAGGCACGCTGTCCATGCATCCCGAGCGCCTCGAAGAACGCCAGGTTGGGCTTGTAGCAGCACACCTGGTCGCGCGTCGCCTCGATGATGCCGTGCAGAAAGGGCTCGAGCGCCACGCCGGGCGGCAGGCGCGCTGGATCGGGATCGAGCCCGACGCACAACCACGAGTCATTTCGCCGCGCGCTGGCGCGGAGGCGCTCGTAAAAAGACAGCGTTTGCGTGTCTGTATCATAGCCAGATCGTTTTGCAGGGGGCCTCTCAGATGCATCTCCGCGTGCTCTCGCTGCTGGCTGCGGCCGCGCTGCTCGTACCGGCGGTCGCGGCGTGCCAGTCGGCGGCGCCAGCGACGCCAACCAACCCGCCGGCCGCCGCGACGACGGCGCCCGCCAAGCCAGTCGTGTCACCCTCGCCGGCCGGCTCGCCCGCCGTCGCGGTGTCGCCGGCCGCCTCGCCCGCCGCGTCGCCGGCGGCGTCGCCAGCTGCTTCGCCGGCGGCATCGCCCGCCGCCTCCCCCGCGGCGAGTCCTGGCGCGGTGTCCAGCCCGGTCGCCGCGAGCTACCCCAGGCCCGCTGCGCCACCCATGCCGACGGGCGACCAGAAAGGCTCGACGAGCAATCCGATCAACATGGCCTTCGTGCCGTCCTCGGATTCTCAGAAAGTGCTCGCTTCGGGCCAGCCGCTGGCGGACCTGCTCACCGCGGCGACGAACCTGAACTTCAAGGTCTCGGTGCCCACCGCCTATATTGCCGTCGTCGAGGCGATGGGTTCGGGTCAGGTCGACGTCGGCTGGCTGGCGCCTTTCGCCTACGTGCTCGCGCACGATCAGAACGGTAGCCAGGTCATCCTGACAACGCTGCGCCAGGGCAGCAAGAGCTACCGGTCGCAGATCATCGTGCGCGCCGACTCGGGCATCAACAGCATCGAGCAGCTGCGGGGCAAGAAGTTCGCGTTTGTCGACCCGGCGTCAGCTTCGGGGTTCCTGTTCCCGAACGCAATGCTGGCCAACATGGGGCTGGACTACAAGACGTTCTTCTCTGACACAATCTTCGCTGGCGGCCACGACAAGGTCGTGATCGCCGTCTACAACAAGCAGGTTGATGGCGGCGCCACCTTCGGCAACAGCGTCGACACCGGTCCGCCGACCGATGCGCGCACTCTGGTACAGAGCACCCTGCCGGACGTCATGAGCGCGGTGAAGCCGATCGCCACGACCGATCCGATTCCGAATGACACGGTGTCGGTGAGCAGCCAGCTGGACCCGGCGCTGGTCAAGCTGATCACCGATGGCTTGCTCTACGTGCAGAGCACGCCAGAGGGCCGCAAAGCGTTGAACGACCTGTATCAGATCGACGGGCTCGCGCCCGGGAACGACGCGGACTACGACGTGCTGCGGCAGGCCGCCCGGGTGCTCAATCTGGACCTGGAGCAGCAGATCGCCCCGCCAAAGCCGGGCTGATGCTCGTCGTCGAGCACCTCGTCAAGGATTATCCAGGGGGTGTTCGCGCGCTCGACGACGTCTCACTCGAGGTGCATGACGGCGAGTTCCTCGTCCTGATCGGGCTGAGCGGCTCCGGCAAGAGCACTCTGCTGCGCTGCATCAATCGGCTCGTCGAGCCGACCAGCGGCCGCATCATCCTCGACGGCGTCGACGTGACCGCCGCGCGTGGCCCGGACCTGCGCAAGATTCGACGTCGCGTCGGGATGATCTTCCAACAGTTCAACCTGGTCAAGCGCTCGACCGTCCTCACCAACGTCCTGACCGGACGCCTGGGCTACGTCTCGCAGTGGCAGGCGCTGGCCGCGCACTTTGGCGAAGAGGACTACCGCCGGGCGCTGGCCAACCTGCAGCGCGTCGGTCTCCGCGAGCGGGCCCAGCAGCGTGCCGACCGGCTATCCGGCGGTCAGCAGCAGCGTGTGGCGATCGCGCGGGCGCTGATGCAGGAGCCAGGCATCATGCTCGCCGACGAGCCGGTGGCCAGCCTCGATCCGGCCACGTCGCACTCGGTGCTGAGATACCTGCAGCAAATCAACCGCGAAGGCATGACCGTGATCTGCAGCCTGCATTTTCTCAGTCTGGCGCGGACCTACGGCACGCGCGTTATCGCTCTGAACAGCGGTCGGTTGATCTTCGACGGCTTGCCGAGGGATATTGATGAACAGCGCTTCCGCACAATTTATGGTGAGGAAGCCGTCGAGGTCGAAATCGAGTAAGCCGGCCTATGGCCACCACTCTCCCGCAGCCGCCTGATACGCGCGCTCCGCCGCCGAGCAGCGAGGCTGGGGCCTCGGCTCGGGCCGCCCTCGCGGCGCACGAGAGCCCCCGACGGCGAATCGTTCGGCTGCTGATCCTGGTCGTCGCCGTCGCGGTGCTGGCGAAAGGTTGGGTCGTGACCGACATCGATCTCGGCAAGCTGGCGAACGCGCCCAACGCCGCGCCGATCTTGAAGTCGCTGCTCCAGCCGGATGTCGTGGCGCGCGATAGCACGCAGATCGAGTTGCAAGTGGGCGTCGTGGTCGGCGCGGGGTCCGACTCGCCGTCTGTTGCCACCGCGCCGACCGGCCAACAGTTTCAGGTCACCCCAGGCTCTCCAGTTCCGGGCGGAGCCGTTGCCTTCGACGGGTCGGGCTTTGCACCCGACGCGGACGGTCAGATTCGACTGCAGAATTCGTCGCGCGGCATCGACGCGCTCTGGTTGCGGGTGCGGACCGATGCCACGGGTAGCTTTCACGCGGACACTGGTTGGCCGGACTACACGACCCTGCCGCCGGATACCTATCAGTTTCATCTGATATTGAATGCGCCGACGGGCAACGTGCATCCGAGCGACACGCTCGTCACCAGCCTCATTCGTATCGGCGAGACGATCCTGCTGGCGCTGATGGGCACCGTTTTCGGCGTGCTGATCAGCGCCCCGCTGAGCTTTCTGGGCGCCCGAAATCTGATGGGCGGTTCGGCGGCGGGTCGGGTGATCTACTCGGTGGTGCGGATGGTGTTCACCATCACGCGTTCGGTCGAGGTGCTGATCTTGGGCGTGATCATGGTCGTCATCGTGGGCATCGGATCGTTTGCGGGCGTGCTGGCGATCGTCGTGCACACCGTCGGCTCGCTGGGCAAGCTGTACGCCGATTCGATCGAGAGCATCGAGCCGGGACCGATGGAAGCCATTACCGCCACGGGCGCGAGTCGGCTTTCGACCGTGATCTACGGCGTGGTGCCGCAGATCGTGCCGAACTTCCTGGCGGTGACGATCTACTGGTGGGACCACAACGTGCGCATGTCCACCGTGCTGGGGCTGGTCGGTGGCGGCGGAATTGGCTATCTGTTGATCCAGTACATGAATCTGCTGCAGTTCAATCAGGCCGCGACCGTGCTGTGGCTGATCGTAATCGTGGTGTTGACGATGGACTACGCCAGCGGCTTCATCCGCTCGCGGCTGGTGTAGCCACCACGATCAGTCGGTCGCTGTTCGGGCCAAATTCCTCCAGGTCATAGTTGCCGTACACCTCGTCGGCCCGCCAGCCCGCCGCTTGCAGCAGCAGCTCCAGCTCGAAGCGGGTAAACCAGCGGAGCTTCAGCTCGACCATGCTGCGACGCAAATAGCCCCGCTCGTCTTGCTCGTCGTAGAAAAACATCAGCTCGTCGCTCTGTTCGGAGGGCCGTGGGCGGCGCAGCGCGAACTTGGTGATAGGCCGACCCGTCTCGGGGTCGGGCATGGTCAGGTCGTGGAGCAGCTCTTCGGGCGGCTCGCTCGCGCCGCGCAAGTTGCCGTTGGCCAGGTCGAGGACCAGCCGGCCGTCGTGTGAGGCGTGGGCCCGGGCGGCCCGCAGGGCGGCGAGCTGGTCCTCGCGCCGGATCAGGAGCGCGAAGCTGTCGAGGCCGATGAGGATGCTGCGAAAGACCCCGTCGACGTGCAGCGACTCCAGACGTTGCTGGATCAGCGTTGCCTGGAGGCCCTCGGCCGCCAGACGCGTTCGCGCACGCTCGAGCATCGGCCCGGAGCTGTCCACGCCGGTGACCGCGAAGCCGGCCCGCGCGAGCGGCGCCAGCAGTCGACCGCTGCCGCAGGCCAGCTCCAGGACCGGCCCGCCGAAGCGGCGGGCGAAGCCCACGTGGAGATCGACGTCGACCAGGTACTGGTCGTGCTCCCAGTCGTAGAACCGGGCGAACCGATCGAAGGGATTGGCGCGCGCCATCAGTGACGCATGGGCAGCTCGACGGACCCGCGCGTTCCAAACAGCACCGCCAACTCGAGGACGGCATACAGCCCGAACAGCAACAGCGCGACGATTGGCGTCAGCGTGTGGAGTGTCTGCAACCACAGGGCGAACAGCGCGATGACGGCGAGCAGCATCGCGTGCGACAGATACCGCGCCGGCGACTTCAGTCGGCCAGCCACGGTCCGCGGTCGGCGGACGAGCCACATCAGCAACGCGCCGCTCGCGGTGATGGCGACGAAGCTCAGGACGTACGCGGCCAGAATGGACAGCGGGCGGGACGGCGGGACATTGAGGATGAGCCAGCCCAGGCCGCCCCAGGCCAGCACCGCAGCCGCGAGCGTCACGCCCGCCACCACCAGGCTGGCCATTGAAGCGCGATTTTACACACCATAACGTCGACGGCCGCGGGCCTTGACAGCCTGACGCTCGGTGGTATGTTGGTCGTGGTTGGACCGCTGCCGCGGGACAACTAGAAAGCAGGGGAAGCGGAAGGAGGTTTTGAGAACACTCTTGGTCCAGCTCCTCTTTGGCGTTCGTCAGATTGACTGAGTCCGCGTCCTGTCGACCGAGTGTGGCGGGACAGGACGCGCATCACTGACCCCGAGTCGCGCCCCCGTTGCATGTGTCTGAGGCTTCGCAGTCGCGTGGACTGGTGCAAGCCTGTTCACGGGTCGCGGCAAGAACGGACCCATTGAGTCCGAGGGCACCGACTCGGTTCACCACATCATTGCACTCCGCATAGAGTGAAAGAGAACCCCAGGGAAGCCGTTGTGCATCTCTGGGGTTTTCGTTATGTCTTATGATGGGCAGCGAACCCGAAGGAGGACGTGCGCCTGTGGCGCTCGCCACATTCCTGCAGCGTCTCCGATCCCCCAGTCCTCAAGAGCAGCACGCGCAACACCTGTACCGCACCGAAGCCCAGCAGTTCGTGACGCGCGTCCAGACGATTTTCGACGAATGGTTGAGCTTGCGAGAGATCGAGTCGGACAACGGTGCGCTCGCCAACGCGGCGGCGGTCAGTCGCTGGGAGTTGATGCGCATGGCCCGGTCACTCGAACATCTCTCACCGCCCAGATCACTCTCCGGCGTTCACCGCGCGGTCCAGAGTGCCCTGCTGACCTCGGCGCGCGCGTGTCAATTGCTGGCCAACGGCTACCGCGGGCACAAGGCCGAGGTGGTGTGCGACGGTCAGGCGCTCCTGCTGGACATGGTGGCCGAGATCAACGGCCTGCGCGGCCGGCTCCAGATGCACGCCTGAGCTGCTTCTCGCGATCGCGTCGCTCGGCGTAGGCCGTGCTGGCCCACCACAGAACGACCCAGGCGATCAGCAGGAACAGCACCGGCCAGACGAACTCGCCCATCGGCTCAGACTGTGTGCCGCCAGTCAGGAGCGAGATCAAGAGTCGGCCGCCAGTCAACACCATGTACACGATCGCGCCGGTCTTCAGGGCGAAGATGATGCGTCGACGGGCCATGTACACGCCGAGTGCGGCCAGTGACGCGAGCACGATCGTGGTCAGAATTTTCATCGGCCGCCAGGCTACTCGGCGAGATGGTAGCGCCCGCCTCCCACCGCAGGGTTATCATTCAGAGCCGCAGGTCGACCTGCCGCGCCCACACCTGTGCCCGCTCCTCAACAGCTCCTTCGTGGACTCACGCTGGTCTCGCTCTGTGCGCTGGTTGCGTGCGCCCCAGGCGGGGGTGGAGGAAGCACTGGTGGCAACCGGATCGTTACTCCGGCGCCAGCCACGGCCAGACCCGCTGGTGGCGCCCAGGGACCGGCTGGTGGCGCCCAGGCCACGCCCGCCCCGGCCGCACCTGGCGGGGCGGCCGGCGCGGCGCCTCAGACGTCTTCGGCGCCCTCGGCTCGAATTCGCGGCGAAAGCTTGTCCGCGGCCGAGCTGTACGTCGGCTATCGCGCGATCCTCGACAACTACGTCGATCCTGTCGACGACACCCAGCTGATCACCGCTGCCAGTGGCAGCCTGCAGCAAGGTCTGCGCGGACAGCCCGCGCCGCCGTTGCTGACCATGCCCATGTACATGGTCGGCGGACTCTCCGGGAACGCCGACCAGGACTGGCAAGCTTTCGGCGACGCGTACGACTCGGTCGTGTCCAAGTTGCCCGACTGGGCCCAGCAGAACCATGCCGACTGGACGGTTCTGCGCAGCATGGCCGACAGCCTGCACGATGGGCACACCTCATTTCTGACGCCCGACGAAGCCGCGCGCAGCCACGAGACGAGCTTCGCGGGCATCGGCGTGTTGATGTCGCGGCCGCAGGACAACCAGCCGCCGCTCATCGCCGAGATCTTTCCCAACAGCCCGGCGGCGTCGAGTGGCTTGAAGCGCGGCGACAGGATCGTTGGCGTCGATGGTCAGGACGTGACTGGTCAGACGGTCGCCGACGTGGCCAGTCTGATCCGTGGCCAGCCTGGCACGAACGTGCGCATCCAGGTCACGCGATTGAACTCGCCGCAGCCGCTGGACTTCACGATGAAGCGCGCGACCGTGCAGGTGGACCAGGTGATTGGTCGGCAGGTACCCAACGCGCCGATCGGCTACATGAAGATTCGCCAGTTCGGTGATCCGTCCGTCGTGGACAACGTGCTGGGCATCCTGGATCAGGGTCATCAACGCGGACTGAAGGGCTGGGTCATCGACCTGCGCGGCAACCCGGGCGGCTCCCTGAATGCCGTGCTGGCGGCGGCCGCCGGCTTCGTCGACACCGACCACTCGACCATCGGCTACCAGGTCGATCGCCAGCGGCGACAAACGCCGCTGCAAACCCAGTCGTTGAACCTGTTGGGCGGCGCGACGCTGGTCGTGCTGGTCGATCACGATACGGCGTCGGGCGCCGAAATCCTGGCCGCCGCGCTCCAGGAGGCAAAGGTTGCCACGATCGTCGGCAGCAAGACCGCGGGCAACGTCGGCGTCGCGACGCAGCTCACGTTGCCAGATGACTCGGTGCTGCAGGTCACCGAGCAGCGATTCGTCTCGCCGTCAGGCGCGCAGCTCGACGGCGTCGGCGTGACACCCGACGTGCAGGTGGACATGACCGACGAGGACCTCGAGAACGATCGCGACCCGCAACTCGGCAAGGCGCTGGAAGTGATGGTGCAGAAGCTGACCTCGGGCTCGAGCAACGGCGCGACTGGCGCGACCGGCGTTCCGGTGGCACCGACGCCCGCGACGGGAACCAGCGGCGGCTAGCTCGGCCCACTGGCGCCGAACAGCAGCACCGCCTCGCGGACCAGTTTGGCAGCCGCAGCCGCGGTGATGTTGGCCGGGTCCAGTTCTGGGGAAACCTCCATCACGTCAAGGCCGACGACGTGGAGTCCCGCCAGGCTGTAGACGAACTCGACCAGCTCGCGGAACGTGGCGCCGCCAGGCTCTGGGCAACCCGTGCCCGGCGCGTGGGCTGGGTCCAGCACGTCGATGTCGATCGAGACGTACACAGGCAACTGGCCGATGCGTTCGCGTACCGACGGCGGCAAACTGAGCGCCGTCCCGCTCCAGGCCGTGCGGCTCCTGGCCAGGCGCCACTCGGCGCGGTCGCCGGATCGCAGACCGACCTGGTGTACGTGTTCGAACCCGAACTCCTCGCCGACGTGGTGGAGCCACGTCGCGTGCGTCAGCGGCTCGCCAGCGTAGTCAGGCCGCATGTCGAGATGCGCGTCCGCCTGGATGATCACCGCTTCCGGATACACGCGTTTGATGCCGCGGAAGCCGCCCAGGCTGCCGGTGTGCTCGCCACCCAGCATCACCGCGAGCCTGGCCGCACTCGCCGCGTGAGCCGCCGCCTCGGCAATCGACTCGACGGCGCGCTCGACGCTCAGACCCTTCAGCTCGAGATCACCCAGGTCCGCGAGGGCCACATCCTCGAGGTCGCGATCGAGGGTGGGACTGTACGTCTCCAGGCTGTCGGACATGTAGCGCACCGCGCGCGGGCCCCCTCGAGCGCCGGCGCGAAAGCTCTCGGTGAGGTCCAGCGGCGCGCCGAAGATGGCGGCCACGGTTGTGCCGCGGGTCGGGGGCTCAGTCGAGGACGCCAGGAAGGGGGTGGCCGGCGCTGCGAAGCTCGGCGCGGGTCGGAGGCTGGTCACGATCGCTCAGCTCTAACAGCGACTGTACAAATCTGGGCAGCGCAAATGCGGCGCGCTGCATCGCCGGCGTGTAAACACGCAGCGGTTCGGGCAGGCCTTCGAGTCGCGTGCGCACGCTCACCTCGTCGAAGCGGGTGGGGTCGACTTCATCGGAGCCGATGACCCAGCTCCACAACATGGCCGGGTAGATTGGCACGTAGCCGAGGTACGGCTTCACGATGCGGAACGCGCGTTTGAAGGCGCCTACGGTGGCCAGCCATTCGCGGGGCTGCGAGATTGGCGAGCCGCTCTGCATCGCCATCAGCCCGCCTGGAGCCAGTCCGCGACTCGCCGAATGCAGGAATCCATCCGAAATCAGCGCTGCCGCGGGGCCAACAGGGTCGGTTGAGTCCACCAGGATCACGTCGAACCGCTCGTCGGTCTCCGCCAGAAAACGCGCGCCGTCGTCGATCTTGAGCTCGGCGCGTGGATCGGTGTACGCGCCGCCACTGATCTCGGGCAGGAAGCGGCGTGACGCTTCGACGACCGAGGGGTCGATTTCTACCTCGAGTGCCCGATCGACGCTCGGGTGCAACAACACGTGGCGCAGCGCACCTCCGTCGCCACCTCCGACCACCAGCACGCGGTGCGGGTTCGGGTGCGCGAAGAGCGGGACGTGGACCAGCGGCTCGTGGTAGGTGAACTCTTCGTTCAGGCTCGTCTGCAGCGTGCCGGCCAGGATCAGCGAGCGGCCGGGGCCCTCGAGGTCGAGGATCTCGAGCGACTGCCAGCGCGTCGTTTCAGCGTACAGTCGCTCGAGGATGCGGTACCGCTGCTGAAGGCCAGCGAAGGGCGGCTCGGCGAACCACTCGTCCAATGAACGCTACGCAGAATACGCGGGCGTCGGCTCGGGTGCGCTCGAAGAGCGGTGCGACGCGAGACTGTCGTGCGCGCGCTGATGGCTGTCGTCGGGCAACTCCATCTGACCGCGATTGATCTCCATGACCCCAATGCGCTCCGGGTGAAAATGCTCGCGCAGGACGGCCACGGCGTCCTGGGGATCGCGCGGTGCGCCGCAGGTGAACAGGTCGACGGCGGCGTAGCCGTACTCAGGCCAGGTGTGGATGACCAGGTGGCTCTCCGACACGATGGCCATGCCCGTCACGCCGATGGGACTGAAGGGATAGACCCTGAGGTCGAGCAGGTTGACGTCGAGCGCAACGACCATGTCGCGCAGGGCGCGCTCCGCCGTCTCGGCCGAGTCCAGGTTCTGGCACCCCCACATCTCGAGGATGATGTGCCGACCAATTGCTTTCACAGGATTACCTCCACCACAGGACAACGGCCGCGACTGCGCAGCCAATCCGTTCGACCTTGTGCTCGATCGAGCGAACGACGACCTCTTTGAGGTGCAGCCCACGTCGGGCGAAGCCCTCGTCGATCATCTTGCGTACGGTCGCTTCAACCTCGCGGCGCGAGGTGCCGTGCGACTCGTAGATCATCCCGTGGGACCCTTGGCCCACGCCGATGCCAACCGCCGCCGCCACGGTATCGCCGGGCTGAGCGGAGACCTGGACCGAGTACACCGTGGGTACCAGCGAGCCAGGCGTAATGCGAGGTGGTTCGACCAGCAGCGTCGCCTCCTGGGGCAGCACGCTACTGACGCGGATCAGGTTGAGATTGCCGACCTGCGCCGCGAGCAGGGCGTTGTCGAACGCGTTGAGCTCGGTGTCGCCCTCGGCGGCGCCGGCCGAAGCCCAGATCGCATTTGGAGTCCTGCCAAAGTCAAACCCCGACTGCTGAGTAGACGGAAACGTGTGCAACGCGCATAGACCTCCCGACACGCGGTGGGTGAGATATGAGGGCCGCGGGCCCGACAGAGGGCAACAAGAAACACCACCCCAAGGTGGCCCCATCAGCGAGCGCGTGCCAATGCTCCTGACAGTTCGGGTGTAAGCCGACCCCAGAAAATGGTGTTCGATTGCGTCTATGGCCGCCGACTGGCGGTTGCGACAAATAAAAGAACCTGCCGCTACCGAAAGCGGTAGCACGTCACTATATCACAACCTTTGTGCAGTGTCCGGGACTTGGCGCGGCTGAGACGCTGGCACGCGGCGTGCGCCTGTAGCTGCACCAGACCCACCCCGGGGTAAGGCATCGGGGCGCGGAGAAACCAGGTACCCAGCTCATGACAAGCAGCGTGCTGTGGCACGGCAGCCAGACCGAAGCTCTTGAACTCCTGCAGGCGCTGAGCCGCAACTGCTCCTGCGTGGTGACGGCGGAAGGCGTGCGGCTCACGACGTGCGCACCACACGAGATGCTGTCGTCCGACCAGCGCGCGATCGACGGCTTGTTGTTCGCCAGGCGCATCGCCGCCCGTCTGTTGAGCGAGGAGTTCAACCCGCACGTTGTTGCTTCCGAACTGGCGCATTAGCTCATCGTCGCCGCGCGTCGACCCGTCACGACGCGCCGCCCGCTGCGGGCGCGGCGCGCGCTGCGGGCGCAGACTCCGATCAGCGCGAGCAGCACGAGCGTGGCTGCCAGCGTGCCCTCCGGCCCGAAGCCGCCACCCCAGACGAAGTCGGGTAGCGACGTGTTGGGCGTTACGCTGAACAGGGCATTGTCCGGCACAGAGACGATCCCACTGTTCGGCAGCCCGAAGACGACCTGCTGCAGCCAGTTCCACATCGCGTGGATGGCAAAGACGCCCCACAACTGGTGGTCGTCGACAAACAGCTTGTAGAGCGCCATGGCCACGCCAAAGAGCACCAGGTTGACAAACGGCAGGACGCCGAACGCAGGGTTCGAGGCGTGCATCAGCCCGAAGGCGAGGCTCGAGGCGACGATTGCTTGCGGCACGCCCCATTGCTCGCGCACGTTTTCCAGAATGTAGCCGCGAAACAGCACTTCTTCGGCAGGTCCCTGCAGGGCGAAGCCGATCAGACCAAACACCAGGGCCAGGCAGACGCGCGCGAGGTCAGTATTGAGGTCCCACGTGGCGCCGTCGACCAGCGTGTAGTTCACGAGGACGACTGCGCCCATCATCAGCGAGGCGATCGCCGCTCCCTTGAGCACGCGCGCTGCGGCGCCCGCGCGGCGCAGCCCGAGTGCGCGGACAGGCCGGCGGTCGACCAGGCGCCAGATCAGCAGCACGCTCAGCAGCGCCGCGCCGTCGGCGACGCCCTGGCTGACGAGCCCGAACGCGCCCCTGGCGTCGTCCGGCACCACGCTCTGCGCCAGGCCGTAGGCGATGAGGTACACCGTGTCGAGCACCGCCAGATACGCCAGGCACGCGCCGACGATGCGCGCGACCACGACCAGGCCGCCGGGCAGGGCTATTCGCGCAGCAGGTCGACCAGCCATAGTTGCAGCGGCGCCAGGCGGGCGAATTGCTCGAAGCACAGCTCGGGCAGGGCGGGGGTGTACAGCTCGCGCGGCAGCGGCTGGTCGATCTCGGCGTACAGGCCGCCGTGGCGCAGCCAGTCGGCACGCGGGTGATCGGCGGGCAGGCCGTGCGGCACGCGCTTGTACGTGCGCCCACGCATGCGGTCCATGCCGACCGCGCACGCGGCGGCTTCGAGCCGCGGGCCGCGCTCGGGATCGAGCACCGCCTGGCGATAGCGCTCGAGCATGCCCTCGGCCGAAAACGCGTGCATCCCGGCCCCAAGGATCAGCTTTTGCGCGCTCAGCCGAAAGAAATAGCCAGGCCGCTCGCGGCTGGGACCGTCGCCTTGCCAGAACCACAGGTCCAGGTGGGTCTTGTAGGGCGTCTTGTCGGCCGAGAAGCGGGTGTCGCGGGTGATGGCGAGGATCGAGCCGTGGATCCTGGGCTCGGCGTGGATGTCGGCGCCGAGCCGCGGCAGCAGCTCGCCAAGGGCCGCCACCAGCTGGCGAGCGGGCTCGAGGAAGTAGTCCTCGTACTCATGACGGTGAGCCTGGAACCACTCGCGGCGATTGTCCGCGGCGAGGCGATCGAAGAAGGTGAGCAGCTCGGGGCGGAACCCCCGGAAGGTGATGGGTTCGGTCAACAGCACCAAAGTAATTCCCTGCGGTATAGAACTGATGTTCTATACTCTGCCATGTTGCTCCTCGAAAGTCAAAAACAAAAACAATGCAGCCAGTTCACGTTCAAGGACCAGGCGAAAGGCGTCCTGCACTCGTACTGCCGCGTGTGCCACGCCGCGTGGAATCGCGAGCACTACCGGCGCAATCGCGACACGTCACATCGCCACGGCGCGACGCAACAGCGCGCTCTACTACGACCGGAACACCCGACTCGTGATGGAGTACCTGCTGCAGCATCCGTGCGTGGATTGCGGCGAGGCTGACCCGCTGGTCCTGCAGTTCGACCATCGCGAGCCGGCCACCAAGCGGCGTGAGGTGAGCTGCATGATCAGAGACTACGCATGGCCACAGGTAGAAGCGGAGATTGCCAAGTGCGACGTGCGTTGTGCCAACTGCCACCAGCGCCGCACCGCCCACCAACTCGGCTTCCGCAAGGTCTTTCTGGCAGGGGCGGCAGGGTTCGAACCTGCAAAACCTCTCGTTTTGGAGACGAGCGCTCTGCCAATTGAGCTACGCCCCTGAGCTATGTGATTGTGTCCCCGGACTTATATCACCTGCCGCGGGCGGCAGCCAGTGTCGGCCGCCGCGGCTACTTCGTCTCGCGGTGCTCCGTGTGCTTGCGACACCGTGGACAAAACTTCTGCAGCGTCAGTCGATCCGGATCGTTCCGCTTGTTCTTCTCAGTGTGATACGTCCGCTCGCGACAGTCGGCGCAAGCCAGAGTAATCAGGACGCGGTCTGCTTTCTTTGCCATGTTGCTTTGCTACATACCTTCTAGTGGTGACCAGAGACTCGGTGACGGAGCCCATGGACAGGATCGAACTGTCGACCTCACCCTTACCAAGGGTGTGCTCTACCACTGAGCTACATGGGCCTGA